>DATFIM010000058.1 GCA_035270125.1 Halanaerobiales bacterium
AAATAAAACTCATTTTTCTCATTAGGATCTATTTCCAAAGGAACTCTTTCAGTAATTTCTAAGCCATATCCTTCCAGACCTACAATTTTGCGAGGATTATTAGTAAGAAGTCTTATAGAACTTAAGCCTAACTCAGAAAGAATCTGGGCTCCAATCCCATAATCTCTTAAATCAGCGTCAAAACCTAATTGACGATTAGCCTCAACTGTATCATAACCTTCATCCTGAAGTGAATATGCCTTTATTTTATTAGTAAGTCCAATCCCTCTTCCTTCCTGGCGCATGTAAACTAAAACTCCTTCACCTTCATCATCTATAAGCTGTAGAGCTTTAGCAAGCTGTTCACCACAATCACAGCGAAGCGAACCAAAAATATCTCCTGTAAGACATTCAGAATGAACTCTTACTAATACATCTTCTTTACCCTCTACATCTCCTTTTATTATTGCTACATGTTCTTTGTCATCTAATTCTGTACTAAAAACTTTTATATGAAATTTACCAAATTTAGTTGGAAGTTCAGCTTTAGCTTCCTGATTAACCAGATTATCCTTTTTCTTGCGATATTTTATCAAATCAGCAATACTTATTAATTTCAAATTATGTTTTTTAGCAAATTCTTTAAGTTCAGGCAGACGGGCCATTTTACCATCTTCTTTAATAATCTCACAAATCAAACCTGCTTCTTTTAATCCAGCTAATTTAGCAAGATCAACTGAAGCTTCTGTATGACCTGCTCTTCTGAGAACTCCACCATCTTTAGCTTCAAGCGGAAAAATATGACCAGGTCTTTTAAAATCTGATGATCTACTATCTTCATCAACCAGCTTATTAATAGTTAAAGCTCTTTCTTCAGCAGAAATTCCTGTTGTTGTATCTTTATGATCAACTGAAACTGTAAAAGCTGTATTATGAGAATCAGTATTTTCTTTTACCATCTGGGGCAGGTCAAGCTCATCTATTCTATCTTTTGTTAAAGGAACACAAACCAGACCTCTGGCCTCTTTAATCATAAAATTTACATCTTCAGTAGTAGCTTTTTCTGCTGCCATCAATAAATCGCCTTCATTTTCTCTATCTTCATCATCAACAACAATAACCATTTTACCTTCTTTTATATCTTTAATTGCTTCTTCAATATTATCCAAATTTATCACCTCTTTTATAGAAATCCATTTTCTTTTAAAAATTCTTTATCAAGACCAGAATTTTTATTATCATCTTTTTTATCTGTCATTCCCATTTTACCCAGCATTTTATTTACATATTTACCTATTATATCAGCTTCAATATTTAAAACTGATCCTACTTTTACATCTTTTAAATTAGTTTCACTAACTGTTTCTGGTATTAATGATACTATTAAAGATTCCTCTTTCAATTTATAAATAGTAAGACTTACCCCATTTAAACTTACTGAACCCTTTTCCACCATATACTGCATTAAGTTATCATCTATAGCTAATTCCACTAATTTAGCATTATCCTCTTTTTTAATATTTAAAACCTTACCAGTTCCATCAATATGACCGGTAACAATATGTCCTCCCATAAAACTATCAGCTTTCACAGCCTGCTCAAGATTAACAGGATCTCCTCTTTGTAAATTACTTAAATTAGTGGCATTAAGAGTTCCTGGCATTACATCAGCAGTAAAACTACTTGCAGTATTTTTTACAACAGTCAAACAAACACCATTAACGGCAATACTATCACCATTTTTTATACCTTCCAGTACCTTATTTGCAGAAATCTGTAGTTGATATTTATTTGAACTGGAAATCTTTCTTTTTAATTCTCCAGTTTCCATTACAATCCCGGTAAACATTAAATATCACCTTCTTTTTTACGGTAACCTTTTATTAGAAAATCTTTACCTACCTTTTCCATCTCATAATCTTTTATTTTAATAGCATCCTCCATCTTAAGAGGGCCATCACCATCAAAAACAGTTATTCCATCATTACCACCAAAATATTTTGGAGCTATGAAATTATAAAATTTATCAACTAGCTTTTCTTTTAAAAAAGAATGATTTACTTTTCCCCCTCCTTCTATTAAAATACTACTTATTTTTCTTTTATGTAATTTTTTTAATAATCTTTTTAAAGGAATATTTCCATTTTCATTAATTTTTAGAGATAATAACTCAACATTTTCTTTTTTCTCATAAAATTTCTTTTTAGCAGCATTTACCTGATCACCATGAACAATAAGTGTTTTAGCCTCAGAATTCTGAATTATAATCTTTGCATCCTTAGGAGTTTTTAATTTTGAATCAAGTATAATTCTCAATGGATCTTTTCCCACAATATTTTCAGGTCTAGCAGTTAAGCTGGGATCATCGCTTAAAACAGTATTTATGCCTACTAAAATCCCATCAACTTTATGACGAAGCTGATGGCCATATAATCTTGCTTTTTCTCCTGTAACCCATTTAGAATTTCCAGTAGATGTAGCCAGATAACCATCTATAGTCTGGGCAGATTTTAAAATTATAAAAGGATTGTCAGATGTAATATATTTTAAAAATATTTCATTGAGTTTTTTGGCCTCTTTTTCAAGTAATCCAACTTCAACTTCAATCCCTTTATCTTTCATCATTTTAAAACCTCTACCGGCGACTTCAGGATTGGGATCCTGCATAGCTGCCACAACTCTTTTTACTCCTGAGTTAATTATTTTCAAAGAACATGGTGGTGTTTTACCATGATGACTGCAGGGTTCTAAAGTCACATAAATAGTACTCCCCCGGGCCATTTTTCCAGCTTCATCAAGAGCATATACCTCTGCATGAGGACCACCATAATACTGATGATAACCCTCTCCAACTATTTCACCATCTTTAACCACTACAGCCCCTACCAGTGGATTGGGACTGGTAAATCCTTCACCTTTTTTAGCAAGTCTTAATGCTTTTTGCATATAAAATTTATCTTTTTTACTAAATTCCATTTCAACAAAACACCCCTTTATACAGCAAAAAACCCTTCCAGCAGGGGAAGGGTTTAAATTCATTATAAAATAAAAGTTAAGATTAAACTTCACTTATATTTTAAACTAACTCTCTTCCAGACTATACTGTCGGTTTTGGAATTTAACCAAATCAATCAGATGAAAAATCTGATTCGTGGACTTTACCACCGGTTAGGAATTTCACCCTTCCCCGTTAGTTTTTTATTATTTAATTTTTTTAAGTATACCATTTTTTTTAATTAAAGTAAAGAATAAAAATTTTAAAAAACCTGATTTCCCTGATACCAATTGATAAATTCATCTAAAAATTCATCATCCAAAAATTCAAGATAAACAAAATATTCTTCATTATTATTTGTTTCAATTATTAATTTTCTACCTGGTAAATTATACAGAGAATCATCAATTTCTTCAACCTTTTTTGAGGCAGGTATCTCAAATTCTTTACTTAAAAAAGCATCAAAACTTATACTTTTTATATTAAAACGTTCTACCATAACTTCTTTTTCTTCTTTTTCGATTACAAAATACATCTTAAGATTTTCTAAAATTATCTTCTCATACTTAATTTTGAAAAAACTCATAATTGTCGGCAAAGTGTCAATAATAAATAAAATTGCAACTGAAATATAAACAGCCCAGACTAATATAGTTTGTAATAAAATATCTCTTGCCATTAATATATCAAATAATATTCCAGCAATAAGAACTAAGATAATCTTAGCTATTTTTTTAAGTAAAAAGATTTTATGATAACTATATTCTTTCTCCATAGCTTGCCCTCCTGCATTCTTGTATTAAATATTAGTATCTATATAATTATTTTTGCATAAATGCTTATTTTCCTGCTTAATTATTTATTTCATTAATTATTTTCTAAAATAATAGCTATCGGGAAATATATCTTTAGCTTTTTTTATATAATTTTCTACTATATTTTCATCTTCTTTTTTCTCATAAAGTTTGGCCAAATAATAATATGAAATAAAGTTATCTATTTTTTGGTCACTATTTAAAGCCTTATTGAATGCCTCTTCACTTTTATTAATATCTCCTCCACCTATTTTAGGAGCCTGAAGATATATAATTCCAAGAGAATTATAGGCATTATAATTTTCTTTATCTAATTCTATTGCTTTAT
Organism: Halanaerobiales bacterium; assembly: GCA_035270125.1. Taxonomy (NCBI): domain Bacteria; kingdom Bacillati; phylum Bacillota; class Clostridia; order Halanaerobiales; species Halanaerobiales bacterium. The sequence continues at coordinate 4,118 of DATFIM010000058.1, forward strand.
TAATCAAATCAAATGTTCTTTGCCCATTACTTATTGCAAAAAAAGCACCTTTATTATTTAAAAGACGAATATAACTTTTTCCTGCTAAATTATAAATATCACTTTTTTCTTCATATTCCATTGCTTTTTCAGCTGATTTTTGGGCTGATTCATAGTAATTAATTGCCTCTTCTTTTTTATCTTGAATATCTGCAATTTCTCCCAGTATAAAATTGCTTTCCCCTCTATAATAAAATTTTTCATAATTATCATCCATATTATTTAATTCACCAATTAAATTATTTAACTTTGCTTCTAAATCAGCTAAAGAAGTTTTCCCTCGAAAAAAATTGAGCTCTACTTCATTATAGTTTTTTTTCAAATTATTATCAATAGCTTTAACCCCAAATTGGCCGCTGCCCAAAAAAACAATTATAATCACTAAAAACAAAATTGTATTTTTTCTCATAAAATTAGCTCCTAACATTATTGAAATTCTGTTAATAAATCCTCCATATTAGAAGGGTCAATCTCTCTATTACTTATTATTTCATCATTATCAAGCCAGGGAAAATGATCTCTAAATATTTCTCTTTCATCTTCATAAAATACTCCAATAGGAATCTCATCTCCCCAGATACCTGCTTTACTAAAAGCAGCCTCAATATCATTTTTATCATGATTATCTAATTTTTTTACTCTCTCACTATACCATTTATAAGTATTAATTTTATTAAAAGATACACAGGGTTGTAAAACATCCACTAAAGCATAGCCTCTATGTTTAAAAGCCTTTTCTATCATTTTAGCAAGATGTTCACGATCTCCCACAAATGACCTGGCTACAAAAGTGGCTCCTGAAGATAAAGCAATTCGCAAAGGATTAAGGGGTTGAGCAGTTACTCCTTCAGGCTGCACATCAGTCCTCATATCTGTACCACTCGTTGGAGAAGCCTGACCTTTTGTTAAACCATAAATTTGATTATTATGAGCAAGATGGACAATATCTAAATTCCTTCGCATATTATGAAGAAAATGATTACCACCTTCACCATAACTACAACCATCTCCAGATTCAACAATAACTTTTATCTCTGGATTTACTATTCTCATCCCAACAGCTGGAGGTATAGCTCTACCATGAAGGCCATTATATCCATTAATTTTCAAAAAATGAGGCATTTTAGCCGCCTGACCAATTCCTGTAAACATAACTACATCTTTATAAGACAAATTCATTTTATTAAAACTTTCTTTTAAAGTTTTACGAAGAGGAAAATTCCCACAACCTGGACACCAGCTAGTAATTTCTCTCTCTTTAAACATCATTAACCACCTCATCCATTATTCTTTCATATATTTCATCTCCACTAAATGGGCGACCACTATATTTTAAAATTTTATTTTTAATTTTAATCTGTAATTCGCTACCGATCAATCTTGAAAATTGACTTTTTGCATTGTTTTCAATGACTATTTTCTTAACATCTTTTTCTGCCCAATTTTTAAGCTTAGTTTTGGGTAAAGGCCAGATATCATTAAAAGAAAGAAAACCGACTTTAATGCCATTATTTATTAACTTATTAGTTGCTTCTAAAATAGGACCATAAGTAGAACCCCAGCCAATTAAAAGATAATCAATATCTTTTTCACCATAATACTCAGCTTCTTTTAAATCTTCATCTATTAACTTATTTAATTTATTCTCCCTTTTATTAATCATCTCATTACGAAGTTCTATATCCTCAGTTACCCTTCCATATTCATTATGTTCATGACTATCAACAAGAATTGTATCATTTTCTAAACTACCTGGATAAGCTCTTGGAGAAATACCATCAGCTGTTAATTTATATCTCTTATATTCATCTTCATTTTCTTCACTATTAAAATATAGATTTCTCTTCACTTCCAGTTTATCTAAATTTATTTTTTTAATATCACTACTGGAATCAGCTAAAAATTGATCTGAAAGTATAATAACCGGTATTTGATATTTTTCTGCCAGATTATGAGCACGAAAAGTTTGATAAAATGCATCTTCCTGATCTTTAGGAGCAATAACCATCATTGGAAATTCACCCTGAGATGAATTAATGACAAAATTAAGATCACCCTGAGAAGTACGAGTAGGTAACCCGGTTGCCGGTCCAGGTCTCTGCACTTCAGCTATCACCAGAGGAATTTCACCTACTCCTGACATTCCAAGTCCTTCATTCATCAAAGCAAATCCTCCACCTGAAGTACCAACCATAGCTCGACCACCACCATAAGCAGCCCCCAGGGCCATATTAATCGCCCCCAATTCATCTTCCGCCTGCTCAACTGCTATTGACAATCTTTTTTGATGAGTGGCAAGATAATTCAAAATCCCGGTAGATGGTGACATCGGATAAGCAGCATAAAAAGAAACTCCAGCTGATGCTGCTCCAAGACCTACAGCCTGATTACCATCAAGATAAAGTCTTTCTTCACTTTCATCAAATTCATTCATTTCCATATTTTCTATTCTTTCACAACTTTTATATCCTTTTTCTAATAATAAAAGATTATCTTCTACTTTATTTTTATCTCCAGCAAAATATTCATCAATAACTTTTTTAGCTTCTATTAAATCAAAACCAATAGTTTGCAAAAAAGCCCCAATAAATACTGAGTTCACACCTTTAGAATTAATCTCTTTGGCAATTTCTTTTGCCCTAACTAAAACTGAATTTTTTATATCTTCTACTTCCCTCTCTGCTAATAAAATCCCTTCATTTTTAAGATCTCCTAGATGATTTTCAATTGTTTCCTCATTTAAAGCCATTATTAGGTCCAGATCATCTTTTGGACCTTTTACTTCTTCATCAGAAAATCTTATTTTAATAAAATTATGTCCACCTCTAACCCTGGACATATAATCTTTTGTAGTAAAGATATGATATTTATTTCTAAAAATAGTTTTTCCTAATAGATAAGCAGTTGTTTTTAAACCCTGACCTGCTTCACCACCAATTAATATATTATAATCCAAGTATATCACCTCTAGTATTTTTTATTATATAAAAATTATGCCGACAGAATAAACTGCCGGCATTCTAAATTGATTTTAAAATGGTGCAAATCCCTGTTCATTCCACCAATCTTCTTTTAGCATATCATATTGAGTCTCAAAATCTCTTAAATGTTGATATTCCCAATCAACTAAAATTTCATACAATTCTTTTGCCTCTTCATTCTCTGTTTTTTCTGCAGCTTCTTTATAAAAATCTATAGATTCTTTTTCCATTTTTATACCAATACTAAAGACTGATAAAGCCATATCACCTTTTTCTTTGGAAACATTTTCCCAGCTGAATATTTGAGGAGAATCGGGAGGTGTTATATCAAAAATACTCAATTCCTTATCATTTTCACCTTTCATTTTTTCATAAAGCTCTTTTAGATATTTAATATGTTCCAGCTCTTCATTAGCCAATTTCATAAAGGAATCTTCTTCTCCCTCACTATCACTCTGGGAGGCTGCCATTTTGTAAAATTGATAACCTTCATTTTCATTAATAATCGCCTTTTTGATAATTTCTAACTCTTTTTTATTCAAAAATATCCCTCCTCAAGTCAAATAAAATTACCTATCTATATATTAAATTAATCAAAAAAGTAGTAATTCCTTCTTTTATTAAAAAATTTATAATATTCTATCATTAATACATACAAAAAAACCCCACCTACTTCTTGAGTAGGTGGGGAAAATAACCTGTTTCTAGTACAGTTTTTTATAATTTAGTAACATTTTCAGCTTGTGGTCCACGATCGCCTTCAACGATTTCGAATTCTACTTCTTGACCGTCTTCTAGACTTTTGAAACCTTCTTCTTCAATTGCTGAAAAATGTACGAATACGTCTTCTCCATCTTCACGTTCAATGAAACCATAACCTTTTTTGTTGTCAAACCATTTAACATTACCAGTATAAATCATTTAAAAATTCCTCCTATTTAAAAGTGTTGCTTTTTCAAGCTCGATTAAAACTATATCATAAAATTATATATTTGTCAAAAATCGCCATCCTGCATCCAGGCTCTAACTAGAGAGGACAATCCCTGTAGTATAAAAACCCCGGAAACCCAGTAATAAACAAAATTTGGGTACAAAATTATAAGAACTCCAACAACAATATATATAATCCCTATAAAACTTAAACTAAATTTTTCAGTTTTTCCTGTTTTTTCACTCACTTTATCCACCACCTTCAAGAGACTTTTATGTGATAATAGGGTATCCCAGATAAAAAGATGGGGTTTATCCTCAGCTATCTCTTCTTTAACTGATTCCCAAAAATAAGGGAAAAATATTATATTAAGAAAAATACCCAAAAGGAAGATACTTAAAATATAGGTAAGACTTGAATAATAATCACCCCAGGTTAAAAGTAATCCTATTTCATCCATCAAAAGTCCAAGCCCAACCCCATAAAATGCAGCTAATTTTTCTTTTGACTTAAAACCAGTTCCTGTTATTGAAAACCAGCCTGCCAGAGCAATAAATAAAATTCCAAAATAAAAATGATGAATATGATATCCAAATAAAATGATATTTCTACCTATATAAAAATTAAGATCTCCACCCTGTTTTACTATTTGGGCTATTTCACTATTTGCTGAACCTGCTATATAAGCAGAAATTCTAATAAATAAAAGGGATAGTAAATAAGTTGAAGAAATAATAAAAGGAATTTTACTATCTTTTTTATCCTGATTTTTCACTTCCTTATTTTTGATAATTATCCCTCCTTTATTGCTAACTATTTTTTCTACTTAAAATATCATATTTAATCCAAAAATAAGAAGTATTATTCCTCCTATATAATCAGCATATTTTTCCATAATATCTAATTTCTTTATATAAGGAACGATTCCAAAAGCAACAGTTGTCATAACTACACTTACCAGTCCTATAACTATAGAATTTTCAATTAAAATTAAATCTTTGAGATTATATAAAATTGAAAAACCAACACCTAAAGCATCTATACTAACACTAACTCCAAGTGCTATATAGGAAAATAAACTAAGATTAACATATGTACATACTTCATCATTTTCATAGCCATCTTTTAATAATAATAAACCAATAAATAATATAATAATTCCACTTAATAAGTTTGATATTTGAAATAAATTATTGTTGATGAAATTTCCTAAAAAAGCTCCTCCAAGTGTTAGTAAAAATTGAAAAAAACCAAAAGAAAAAATTAACCCTAATTTTTGTTTTCTTAAAAGTTTATTACCACAGCCAAGACCTAATGCTACTCCAAAAGCATCAAATCCAAGGGCAGTTCCTATTAAAATAATATTAAGCATATACTATTCCAACTCCTATATGTATATAATATCAATCAGCTTTTATATTGTAAAATATATATTAATATAATTCAAGAAAAATATAAAAGGGCCGGTAATTTTATCTCAGCCCTCAAATTTTTAATATTTAGCTGTTAAATTTAGCATTCTCAATCTATTTATTAACAATTGATCTTCAATTTTTGTTTTTTCATTTTTTCTTTCTTTATATTCAAATAAAATTTCTAAATATTCTGTTCTGCTTATTATATTTTCATTATATTTTCTTTTACTTACTCTTACTTCCAGTTTATCTTTTTCTAATTTCATTTCCATATTTTCTAGTTTAAGTTTATATATATCATTTTCATCTAAAATAGAATTAAATTCTGTTATTTTGTTTTTTTCAATAAATTCAGCTTTATTTTTGAGATAATTAATTTCTCTTTTTAGTTCAGTTGACTCTAAATTTGCAAGGTCTCTATCAAAAATATCTAAAGATAGACCAATTGAGATCTCAAAATTTTCATTCTGTAAATAGCTGCTATTTTGATAATAAGTATTGGTTTTTACTTCTATCCCCCTTTTTTTCTTTTGAAGTTCATAATCAGATTTTTTTCTTTTTATTTCTTTATTTAAGGATAATAACTCAATATTATTATTTTTTATTTTTTGATAAATACTTTTTAGATCATTATTATAAAATTCACTTTGATATTTTTCTTTTATTTTTTTAATAAACTCATCTTCTTTGGTAAATTTTATTTTATATTTATCTTTTATACCCAAATTATTATAAAAATGATTTTCTTTAAGCTTAAGTTGATTTTCTAAATTTATCATATTATTTCTTACTTCATTAAGAGAAATTTTTGCATCTAGTAGATTGTAATCTCCAATTTCTCCTAGTTCATATTCTTTTTTTATCTTATTTAAGTTATCTAAAAATAGCTTTTCTTTTTCTTTAATTAAATTAATATTTTCTTTTAATCTTAAGATAGATAAATAATCTGCAAGCCAGTTAATTTCTTTTTCATTTATTAGATTATTTAATCTCAGTTTTGCCATTTCAAAATTATCTTCTAAAAGAGTGAGCTTTTTTTCATGTTCAGTTGCTGTTTTAGGATAAAGTGGTAAAGAAATATTTAGATTATAGGATAATTTATCTTCTAAGTTATTAAATTCAAAAGGTTCCTTTTCTATAATATCCAGATTTGACGAAAATAATATACCGGAATAATAACTTTTATTTAATGACAAACTTAAATTTTCTTTAAATCCTTCATATTCATTTGCTTTACTGTAGGCAAAATTATTATTTAAGGTGAATTTCCAATCCATATTTTTATTTAATTTCTTAATTTCATTTTTGCTTTTTTCATAACTTCTTCTGGCCTCAGTTATTTCAATATTATTATTTTCAGCAATTTCAAAGGCTTTAGTTAAATTAATTTCTTCAACTGCATAAATAGTACTACTAATTGTAAACATAAACAAAATAAAAAATACAATACTAAAATATTTGTTATCTTTATTAAACATCAAAACCAGCTCCCAAATTTTCTCCTAACAGATTTTTTAATTTTAGTAAATTAAGTTGATAATTATAAACTGACCTCTTATAATTAGCCTGTTCTTTTAATAAATTTAATTCAGAATTTAATAAATCAATCTTTTTGATCATTCCTTTTTTATATTGTTCACTTAATATAAAATGGTTTTCTTCTAAAGCTTTTAGATTGTTTTCCCTCATTTTTAAGTTATTAACTGCTTTTTTATAAAAATAATGCTGTCTTCTTAAATTATCAACTGAATCCATAGTGAACTTTTCTTTTTCCAGTTTTTTTATCTCCAAATTATTTTCCAATTTATTGATTTTTAATTGAGCAATCTCTTTTACCTCTGCCATCTTAATTTCATTTTTCAATATTTCAATTTCTTCAGTCATTAACTTAATTTCCACTTTTTTATTAATAATTTCATCATAGTCAATTTTATTTAAGTTTTCTTTAATTTTATAGTTAATTTCAGTATTTAATTCAATATTTTTATCATCTGCTATTCCTAATATATATTTAAATTCCTTTAATTCCTGATTATAATCACTTTTTACATTTTCACTATCAATAATGCTATTATTTAAGTTATTTTCCTGATTAAATACATCAATTTTATTTTTATATCCTTTTTTTTCTTCAGCTTTGATAGTTTCTAATAAATTTCTTTCATAAAAAATTTCTCTCTCTTTTATATTCTTTTCGGTTTTAAGTTCAAGTATTTTAAAATATTTTTCAGCAATAAAAATTAATCTTTGATTTTTTTCATTCAAATAATTATTTTTTCTTATTTTAAAATTTAAATTTATTTCCTTTTCTTTAGTTTTTGAATTAATAAGTGAATTATTAATTTTCTTTTCTTTTGTTTCTAAAATCAGATTATCTAATTTAATTTTTCTTATTTTAAAATCAATATCATTTTTCTCCATTAATCTAAATGTTTTTTCCAGATTAATTTTTTCTATTTCAGAACTATCTGCAAAATTATTAAAAGAACTCAAGAAAAATATTAAGGTTATAAAAATTAATATTTTTTTAGACATATTTTTTCCTCCATATTCTTATATTTGATTATTCATATCTTAAAGCTTTTATAGGATCAAGTTTTGATGCTTTATAGGCCGGGTAAAATCCAAATAATAGTCCAATACTTACAGTAACCCCAAAAGAAATTAATATAATCCAGATAGGAATTACTCCCTGCCACCATTCAAAAAAGTTTTTGATTACAATATTAGCTATTAAAGAAAGTCCACTTCCTATCAAAATTCCAATAATTCCTCCACTTATAGTTAATATGATTGCTTCAAAAAGAAACTGCTGTCTTATATCCGCTGCAGTAGCTCCAATGGCCATTCTTAAACCAATCTCTTTTGTTCTCTCTTTTATTGAAACTAACATAATATTCATGACCCCTATTCCACCTACAAATAGAGAGATTGCTGCAATGCCTCCTAATACATAGGTTAAAACAGTGAATACTTGATTTGCTATATCAACTGTTCCCTGTAAACCCTCAATACTAAAACGGCTTTCTCCATTAGCAGTTCCATATTTTCGATCCAACAAATAATTAAGTTGAGAAATAATATTTTTTTCTGTTGAATTTTGATCATATTCTATTAAGAAAAAATCAACATTTCTTCCTCTATATCTCCAAAAATCTCTAAAGGTTGTAGTGGGTATAAAGACAACATCATTTCCAAATCCTATAGTTGAATTTGATTTTTTTAAAACCCCAATAATTAAAACAGAATGTCCATCAATTTTAATTTCTTCACCTACAAATTCTTTTGCATTTAAATTACTATCAATTTTTTCTATAACACTCTCACCAATTAATCCAACTCTTTTTTTAGAAGTTATATCATCTTTTTTTAATTTTCTTCCATATTTTATATCCATATTAGTTAGATCATTTATATTTTCTCTAACTCCACCTATCTGTATTCTATCGGTTTCACTGGATTTATATTCAATCTCAATAAAATTTCGATAAGATGGTGTAACTGTTTTGATATCTGCTGAAGAATTCTTTAAATATTCTTCATCTTCCAAATTAAGATTTGCTCTTAACGAATAAGGCAAATTATAATTGCTACTTAAATAAATCTGTCTTGTTTGCATCTCACTAAATTGCCCACTTACAACTGCTCTTGTTCCTGATCCCAAAGAAACCATTAAAATTACCGCTCCAACCCCAATTATAATCCCTAATAATGTTAAAAATGATCTGAATTTATTACTTGTAACACCGGTTATAGCCATTTTTAACCTATCTAAAATATTCATGAAATCCCCCTTCCTACTCGTAATGCAGAGCCTCTATTGGATTTAATCTAGCTGCTTTTAAAGCAGGATATATACCGAAAAACAAACCAACAAAAGATGTGAAAATAAGTGACACAAGTGAAGCCCATAAAGGTACAGTTGCATTTAATTGAATATAATTTTTTGCAATTTGCCCAATAAAATCACTAGCTATATGTCCTAAAAATATTCCTAAAATACCTCCCACAAAACATAAAATAATTGATTCTATTATAAATTGTGATAATATATCTTTTTTATTAGCTCCAAGTGCTTTTCTTAAACCTATTTCTCTGGTTCTTTCTGTAATAATAACTAACATTATATTCATTACACCTATCCCGGCAACTAATAAAGTAATACTGGCTACTCCTCCAAGCAAAATCAGTAAGACTATTTTTATTATATTAACCATTTCAAGTCCACTAACCATATTATAAGTAGCAAACTTTGATTTTCCTTCAACTGTCAATCCATGACGTGTATTCAAATGTTCCATAACTTTATTTTTTACATAAGGCAGTTTTTCTCTTCCATTAGCTCTAACCAAAATACTAAATCTATTTTTAGTTCCTGTTATTCTTTCCATTACTGTGATTGGAATAAAACCTCTATTATCATTTATAGACACAGGCAATATTGGTGATTCATAATCTTTAGGAAGAATCCCAACAACAGTAAAACTAGTCCCATCTAATACAACTTTTTCTCCTATTGCCTTATCATTGCCAAAAATATTTTCAGCTGTTTCATGACCTAAAATAATTACCTGATTAAAATTTTCTATATCAAGTTTATTTATAAAACGACCTTCAGCAATTTCTAAATCATAGATTTCTTTAAATGCAGGTGTTGTTGTAATAAGATTAAAATCTATTTCTTTACCATCATAGCGTAATGAACCATCACCACTGTAACGTGGAGCAATAGCTTTTATATTGTTTTTTTCTTTTTCTTCAATATAATCTATATCTTCAAATGTCATTTGTCCTAAAAATCGCTGAGTTTTTGAGTCATATCTATTATAAACCTGCATTAAATCTACAGGTGCAATTCTTTCTAATTCAGACATTACATAAGTTTCTGCTCCCTGAATTACAAAAATAATGATAATCACAGCGGAAATACCTATTATAATCCCAATCAAAGTCAAAAAAGTTCTGGTTTTATTATGAAAAATTTCACTCAAAGCAAGTCTAATATATTCAAGAAATTTCACCACTGCCACCTCCAGCTTTGTCTAACTCAAATTCAAATTGCTGGACATTTTTGATATTTTCCTCTCTGATAATTTTCCCGTCCCTAAAATAAACAATTCTTTCAGCATGTTGAGCTACTTTTTTATCATGAGTAACCATTATAATTGTAATACCTGAATTATTTAATCCAGTTAATATCTCAAGAATATCTTCTTCAGATTCAGAATCAAGA
>DATFIM010000059.1 GCA_035270125.1 Halanaerobiales bacterium
TAAATATATGAAGAGGTGATTAATATTCAGGACAGAAATAAAGGAATTATTCTAATTTTACTTTCATCATTGTCTTTTGCACTTATGGCAGCAACAGTTAAATTTTTAGGAGATATGCCTATCCCGGAAAAAATATTTTTCCGCAATTTACTTGGGGCATCTGTAGTTTTTTATATAATCAAAAAAAGAGGAAAGTCGTTTAAAGTCAATAATAAAAAATTTATGGCTTTAAGGTTATTAACTGGAGTTTTAGGAATGACCAGTTATTATTATGCTCTGTCAAAAATACATCTTTCTGATGCAGTTATCTTACATAAGATGGCCCCATTTTTTGTAATAATTTTTGCAGCAGTATTTTTAGGAGAAAAAATAAAGAAACCACAGTATATTGCACTTGTTCTGGCAATTGCTGGGGCAGTTTTTGTTATTAAACCCAGATTTGATTCATCAGTTATACCTTCCCTTGTGGCCTTTGCATCAGCACTATTTTCAGGGGTATCTTATACAGTAATTCGTTATCTTAAAAACAGTGATTCACCTCAGGTGATTGTTTTCTACTTTCTAACATTTTTAGTTATTGTAATGTTTCCCTTTATGTTAGCGGGTTATTTTGTAATGCCGACTCCAACTCAGTGGGTGGCATTATTCTTTTTAGGAGTTTTTGGAACAGCCGGTCAGTTATTAATGACAAATGCCTATCATTTTGCTCCAGCTGGGGAACTTTCAATTTATACTTATTCTAATATTGTTTTTTCAACTTTAATTGGTCTTATTATTTGGACTGAAATTCCAGATTACTTGAGTATTATTGGTGGAGCTTTAATAATTATTGCCGGTATTATTAATTATAGAGCTAAGGATAATCTTGAAAAACAGGGAGCAGTCTAAAATTATAAAGGAGGTATTTTTCTTATGAAAAAAGTTATGATCCCACTTGGAGAAGGATTTGAGGAGATCGAAGCAGTTACTAATATTGATGTTTTTAGAAGAGCAGGACTTGAAGTTGTAACTGCCGGTTTAGGCAAAAAAGAAGTTGAGGGTGATCATGGACTTAAAATTAAAGCAGACCTTCTTATAAAAGAAGTTGATATTAATGAAATTGAGGCGATTGTCTTACCAGGTGGTATGCCAGGTGCAGAAAACCTGCGTAATAGTGATAAACTCCTCTGGTTAATTAGTGAATTAGATCAAAAGGGTGGCCTGGTTGCAGCTATTTGTGCGGCACCTATGGTTCTGGATAAGGCAGGAGTTATTGAGGATAAAAATGCTACCAGTTATCCAGGATTTAAAAGAAAAATGCCTTCCTGTAATTATTTTGAAGAAAGAGTTGTAAGAGATCATAATGTAATTACAGGAAGAGGTCCAGGAGTAGCCATGGAATTTGCTCTGGAAGTAGTGCGTTATTTGTTGGGCCATGAAAAAGTTGATGAGCTTAAAGAACAGATGCTGACCAACTTTTAATCTAGAAATACTTTTGGATTTACAAAAATATTTGAAACTTTAATTGTCCAGTGGAGATGGGGTCCGGTAGAAAATCCAGTTGACCCTATTTCTCCTATTTTGTCTCCTTTATTAACTTTTTCACCATTTTGAACATTCATCTTATTTAGATGAGCATAGGCTGAAAAGATGTTATGCCCGTGGTCAATGATAACTGTATTTCCGGTTACAGTTAGATTTGCTGCCAGGGTTACAATCCCAGTGTTTGTTGCTTTAACAATTGTCCCGGTAGGAGCTGCGATATCAATACCTGAATGTCTGCTTTGTAGACTGCCATTTACATAACGAGTAGCACCAAAATCAGTGGAGATTGTTCCCTGCAGAGGCCAGATAAAAGCATTTTCATATAATTTGTGACTGGAACTATTACGACGTGCTTTTGCTACTTTTTCTCTATCTTCTTTTAATTTTTTCTGTAAAGCTTTGTCTTCTTCATCTGGTCTTACCAGTTTTTCTTTATCTTCACTAACTTTTATCCAGCTTTCAGGAAAGTTACCTTTAAGGACTTTAATGTTTTTGTGATAAATATAATTGTTATTTTCTTTTATTTTTAAATTATGGATACCGGGTTGGACCCAATATGAAGCAGCAATAATTGTTTCTAAACTGTTATTATTACTCTCATAAAAAGAAAAATTATTACCGGAGAATTTGGCATTATAGTTTTCAGGTTTTAAATCTATAGTATTACTTTTTAAAGTGACTTTAATTATTTCTCCCTGCTGGATTTTTAGATCATTAAGGATTATTTCTACATCAGAGGCAAAAATAGTGCTGGAAAAGAGAAAAGTTATAAAAAGAAAGAGCAAGAGTGATAGTTTTACTTTGTTTTTATTCATAATAGATTCCTTTCTATTTAAGTTTTTAGTTTTAATTTTAATATAATTTTATCATTAAATTGAGTTAGCTGCAATAATAAAAGGAGGCAAAAAAGATGACTGATAAGATTAAAGCTTTTATACTTGATCTTGATGGGGTAATTACTGATACTGCTGAATTTCATTTTAAAGCCTGGAAAAAGATGGCTGATGAAGAAGGGATT
>DATFIM010000060.1 GCA_035270125.1 Halanaerobiales bacterium
TCTTTTCATATAACTTAGAGTACGCATATTATGCAATCTATCAGCTAATTTTATTAATACCACTCTTATATCCTCAGCCATAGCTAAAAACATCTTACGTAAACTTTCAGCCTGATGTTCTTCTTTTGAATTAAAATTCATCCTTGTAAGTTTTGTTACTCCATCCACTATTAAAGCAATTTCTGATCCAAATTTTTCTTCAATATCATCACTTGTTATCTCAGTATCTTCAACTACATCATGTAACAATGCGGCTGCTATTGAAATTATATCAAGTTCAAGTCTAGCTAAAATAAGAGCAACACCTAAAGGATGCTCGACAAAAGGCTCACCTGAAATTCTATATTGGCCTTCGTGGGCATCTTTAGAATACTCATACGCCTCTCTTACTAAAGATAAATCAGCATCCTCCATATATTCATTTAATTGATTTATAAGTTGCTCTAGCTCCATTATAATCCCTCAGTCTTTTAGAAGGCTGAAAACATCATAACCTTTCAGCTTATCCCTTCCATTTAAATCTTCTAATTCAAGCAAAAATCCAATACCTACTATATCTCCACCCAATTCTTCGACCAGTTCACAGGAAGCCTGTACTGTACCTCCAGTAGCGAGCAGATCATCTATAATTAAAATCTTATCTCCTTCTTCAATTGCATCACGATGTAATTCCAATTCATTGCTTCCATATTCCAAATCATATGAAGTTGTAATTTTATCAGCAGGTAATTTGCCAGGCTTTCTTATTGGTATAAAGCCCTTTTCCATAGCATAGGCTAACGGAGTACCGACTATAAATCCTCTTGATTCAATACCTACTATGTAATCAATCTCAACATCCTTATAATTATCTTTTATGGAATCAATAGCATACATGAAAGCATCTTTATCCTTTAACATAGGTGTAATATCTTTAAACATAATACCTTCCTTGGGAAAATCAGGTACATTTCTTATATAACTTCTAAGATCCATTTTTATCCTCCTCTAGATAATTATTAATTTCATCTATCAATAAAAATATATTTTTATTGAAAGCAATTTTTGTAAAATAATTAAATTTTTCTATAAAAGAAGTGTTTTTATTATACCGTAAAGAATCTGATAAGTCCAATTTAGTCTTAGGTTTTGAGTTTAGATGAATTTTATTATCTATTTTTTTAATTAAATTTAATTCAGAAAAAATTTCCAGACTTTCATCTACAAATTCCTCTTTAACATTTAATTCATCTTTAGTTATATCAATTAATTTATTATAGCTAATATTTTCATTATTTCTATTTAATAATTTATAAAATTCAACCAGGTTTTTTCTAGTAGCAACTCTCTTTTTTAAAGAATTACACTTTTTATAAAAATCATCTTCACCATAAAGTAAATAAACATCAAGGTGCTCATCAATATCATTTAATGATTTTTTAAAATTAATCAATGATTCAGGTACAGAAAAAAAGAATAAAATATCCAGATTACCCATTTTAATTTTATCCATATCATTGTATATTTTTATATTATAATTCTTTTGAGAAATATTAAATTTAGAATATATATTTTCATCAAAATTTTCATCAATATATATTGCAATATTTTTTTTATGTTTTTTTAATTTTATAGTATTATAAATATAATTTAGTTTTTCGTTACACCCTCTTTTATCAAAAAAACTAAAATTATTACTTCTAAACACTATAGGCAATTCATTAGGGTTTTCTTTAAACTTAATATCCTTTACCTTTAACTCAATGTTTTTCTTTCCCTTCCAATCATTTAAAGAAAGATTAAAAGCAATATCAATCTCTGAATTTAAAATTTCAGGATACAAATCACCTTTGTTGAAAGCTATTCCTTTTACACCTTTTTCAGTTTCAATTTTTAAATGTTTATTTTCTTTACCAACCTGATATGCTTTTTTTAAATTTACATTTTTAATCGCTAATACTGGTTTAGAATTATCAATTCCAAATGGACTCATCTTTTCTATTGTGGAATATAAATTATAATTAATATCCTTTTCTTCTATAATTGAATCAATTTTTTGTTCTGGAATAAATACATCATCAGTTAAATGTTTTTGTAAATATTTATTAAAATGAGAAGCAAAATCTTCAATATTTTCTCTTTTTATTGATAAACCTGCAGCTTGAGAATGACCACCATAATCTATAAAGAAATCAGAGTTGTCTTTTAGGGCTTCAAATAAATTTAAATATTTTATACTCCTGGCTGAACCTTTACCCATTCCATTTTCATCTGTGGCTATCATTATGGTAGGTCTATAATATTTTTCTACTAATTTTGAAGCAACAATTCCAATAATTCCAGGATGCCAGTCATCAGAAAACAATACTAAAGCATAAGTTTTTTCTTTATTTTTTTCTAATTGTTTATCAGCCATAGTTTCTGCTTCTTTCAATATTTCTTTTTCTCTTTTTTGTCTTTCTCTATTTAATTTTACAATTTTATCAATTAATTCTTCAATTTTTTCAGGGTTACTATTAGTTAATAATTCTACACCTGTTTCAGCATTTTCCATTCTTCCCGAAGCATTAAAAGGTGGGGCAATCATATAACCTATATGCCCGGTGGTTATTTTTTTATTTTTTAAACCAAGTTTTTCTTTTAATACTTTAAATATTTTTCTTTCATTCTTGTTAACCAATTCCAAACCTTTTTTTACCATGATTCTATTTTCAGAAGTTAAAGAAACAATATCGGCAATAGTACCAAGAGCAACAATATCTAATTTATTTTTTAATATATCTGTCATGTCATTTTTTTCTTTGTATTTTACAATACCCTGACACAATTTAAAAGCTACCCCTACACCTGCTAATTTTTTGAATGGATAGCTACAATCCTTAACTTTAGGATTTAATATACAATCAGCATCTGGCAATTTATCACCTGGTTGATGGTGATCAGTTACAATTGTTTTTAAATTATTATTTTTAGCCATTTTTAATTCCTTGTAGGCTGTTATTCCACAGTCCACTGTAATCATCAAATCATAATTTTTAGAAATTATTTTTTGTACAGCCTCAATATTAAGACCATATCCCTCTTCCATTCTATCAGGAATATAATAATCTATTTCATAATTAAAATATTCTTTGAAAAATAAATATAAAAGTGAAGTTGAAGTTATACCATCAACATCATAATCACCAAAAACAATTATTTTGCCGTCATTTTTAACAACATCTAAAATCATAGAAATTGATTTTTTCATATCAATAAAACCAAAAGGGTTACACAAATCAGATAGGGATGGGTTTAAAAAATTTTCCTCTTTTGATTTGGATATACCTCTTTTTTCTAATATCTTTCTTACTATATCATTATTCTCATTATTACTCTTTTTTATATACCATCTCTTGCTTTGCATTTTTAATCACCAATTTTATTTATTCCATAATAATTAGAGAAATCCTCCAAATTATTTTTCTTTTTCATTATTATTTTTCTTTTTCTTTGTATCAATCTCTTTTCTGTGTTCTAGTTTCTTTTCTAAATCTTTAATTTCATTTTTTAATGATTCTTTTTCTTCTTCCAAATTTTTAATTTCTTTTTCTAAATTCTTCTGTGCTTTTTTTATTTTTAATTGTTTAAAAGAACTAATAACCCACATGATTAAAGCACCTAAAACTGCAGCTCCAAAAACGACAACTACCAATGAAGTAGAAAATTCCCAACCAAAAAATAATAAAGATACAGGCCCAGCATTTTGAATCGAAAATATTGCAACAATAATCGCAAAAACCAAAGCAATAATTAAATTCTTTTGCATAAAAACCCCTCCTGTTAAAATTTGCCGGATCTAAAAATAGTTATAACCAGCCAGAGACCTAACACACCAGCAGAAGTATATCCCAAGAAACCTAAAAGTGGTATTCCAAATATATGAGGAGCGATATCAGTTTGTAAAATCATACTGGAACCAATCAAAAGTGCTGATACTATTAAACTTACTGACAGTCTATTAGATACAATATCAAGTTTTTTAATAAGAGGTTCTAAATTAGTATGTTCAAATTTTATAGATAAGTCATCATCAACTATTTTAGTTAATAATTCCTCCATTTCTTTAGGTACTCTTTTTCCTGTTTTCCTAAATTTCCAAAATATATTAAAAATTCTGCTTGCTAAATTTTTAGGTTTTAACCTATCTTCTACTAAATCTTTTATGAATCTTTCTTTCATATTAAATATATTGAAATTTGGATCTAAAGAAGTACCCACTCCTTCACTAACAGCCATAGCTCTCATTAATAGGAAAAATTCTGAGGGTAATTTTATATGAAATTTATAAATCAATCTCTGTAAATCTTTATTAATAGAACTTAAGTCAATTTCACTTAATTCTTTACTATAATATCTGTTCAATAAATCTTCGAATTCTAATATTAATTTTCGTCTATCAATATCCTGATCAACAATGCCTATATCCATAATTTTATCTACTATTATTTCAGTTTTTTTCCCTAATACTGCCAGAAAAATAGTAGTAAAAGCATCTTTATCTTTTTGAGTTATATGTCCGGCAAGACCAAAATCTAGATAAGCTATTTTATCTTTATCAACAACAAATATATTACCAGGATGAGGATCACCATGAAAAAAACCATCAATTAAAATTTGTTTAAATAATGCCCAGGCTCCAAGTTCGGCTATATATTCAGCATCAATATCCTGATGGTCTGGATCTACTTCAGACAATTTTGTTCCTTTTACTTCTTCCATAACTAAAAGTTTTTTTGATGATATTTTATCATAAACTTCTGGAATTATTATATGAGAATTATCTTTAAAATTGTTCTGAAATTTTTTGATATTAGAAATTTCTTTTTTAAAATCAATTTCTTTTTTTATCTCTTCTTCAAATTGAGAAATAATATTATTGGGTTCAATATAATCAGGTATAATATTTCTGTTTTTTAAAACATTAGCTAAGTTTTGAAGTATTTCAATATCTGCTTTAATTTTTCTTTCTATACCTGGTTTTTGAATTTTCAAGATAACATTTTGCCCATTTTTTAATTTTGCTTTATGTATTTGAGCTATAGAAGCTGCTGCTTGATATTCTTCATTTACATATTCAAAAGTTTTCTTATAATCTTCTGATAATTCTTCATTTAATACCTTTTTTATTTTAGCAAAAGAAATTCCTTCTACTTCATCCTGCAATTTACTAAATTCAGTAATAAATTCAGGAGCTATTATATCAGCTCTGGTACTTAAAATTTGGCCCAATTTGATAAAAGTCGGACCTAATTCTTCTAAAACTAATCTTGTTCTTTTAGCTAAATTTTCTTTGTTAAAATCACTATCATGTTTTTTTAGTCTTTTTTTGAAAGGAAGATATTTTTTTAAATCTAAAACTTCTAGCAAAAATCCAAATCCATTCTTTAATAAAACCTGAGAAATTTCTCGATATCTTTTAAAATGTTTATATCGATTAGCCAGATTAAATCTCATAATTTCCTCCTTTCAAAAAAAACAAAATATATTAAAAGAAATATAACCCCCAAAAAGGGGATTATATGCTTTTTAAATATTAATGATTTTAATTATTTATTTCTTTGTTATTTTTTGGGTCCAGGTAACTAATAATGGGCTAGCTACAAAAATTGAAGAATAAGTACCAGCAAACATACCAATAAATAAAGCTAACATAAATATTTTAAGTGAAGCTCCCCCGAAAAAATAAATAGCTAAAATAGTTATCAAAGTAGTTAAAGAAGTATTAATTGAACGAGGCAAAGTATCAAGAACTGCAGTATTTGCTTTTTCAACAAAAGGAGTCCGCCTCATTAATTTCATATTTTCTCTAATTCTATCAAAAATTACAATAGTATCATTAATTGAATAACCTATTATTGTTAATAAAGCAGCAACAAAAGCAGTATTAATTTCTTTTTGCATTATAGCAAAAAGCCCCAATACTATACTTACATCATGGAGTAACGTGATAATGGCAACAATGGCAAATCTAAATTCAAACCTCATACTTATATAGGCAACAATCGCTAAAGAAGCAATAATAATTGCAAAAATAGCATTTCTTCTCAATTCTTTACCAATAAGAGGACCTACCATATCACTTCTGATCATATCAGTTGATGAATATTTATTTTCTAGTACACTCTCTACACTGGAAATTTGATCAGTATTTAATTCTTCTGTTTTTATGATTACTCCTGGTCTACCGTCTAAATCAGTTTGCTGTAATTGGGGATCAAGAGAAAATTCTAGATCAGATAATGTATCTCTTATTTCACTATTAGTTACTTTATTATCAAAAGTAAACTCTAATATTGTACCTCCAGTAAAATCGATACCAAAATTCAAACCATTAAATAACAGAAAAACAAATCCAACAAGAATTATTGCAATTGAAATTGTATACCATGTTTTTCTTTTTCCCATTATATCCATAATTTATTGTCCTCCCCTTACACCAAATGCCTTATCACTTTTTAATAATTGTGTATTTGAAAATAGATCTAGTAAATTTCTTGTAACGAAAAATGCTGTAAACATACTTACTGCAACACCTATTCCTAAAGTAACTGCAAATCCTCTTACTGTACCACTTGTAAAATAAGCTAAAATTAATGCAGTAATAATAGTAGTAACATTTGCGTCTAAAATAGTAGTATAAGCTCTCTTAAATCCAGAATCTATAGCTGAACGCAGTGTTTTTCCACTTTTAATTTCATCTTTTATTCTTTCAAAGATAATAATATTTGCATCTACAGCCATACCTATTGATAAAATCAATCCTGCTATACCTGGCAAAGTAAGGGTTGCCTGTAATCCCGCAAGAGTACCCAATAAAAACAATCCATAAATTGCTAAAATAATAGCAGCTAATATACCAGGAAATCTATAATAAAATACCATATAAATTCCTACTAATAAAAGCCCAATTAATCCTGCTGTAAGACTTTTATCAATTGCTATTTCTCCTAGAGTAGGACCTACAGTACTTCTGGCTATAACTTCAACCGGAACTGGTAAAGCACCTTCTCTAATTAAAATAGCATCTTCACGTGCTTCCTGTACACTACTATAACCGGTTATTTGTCCTCCGGAGCCGGATATTACTGATTGAACAGTAGGATTTGTCAGTCTTTCATCATCAAGATAAATTCCCATTTTTTGACCTAATAACCTTCTTGTTACTTCTTCAAATTTTTCCTGTCCATCCTGTGTTAATTTAAAAGCAACAACCGGTCTACCATATTGGTCATAATCAGCACTTGCATCATTTATTACATCACCGGTCATAACAACTTCTCCATTGGGATTCTTAAATGTTAACATTGCAGTACGTCCTATTGTATCTATAGCTTCATTTGGATCATCAATGGCCGGAAGTTCTACAATTATTCGTCTTTCTCCCTGACGTTGAATAACTGGTTCAGTTAAACCTAATTGATTTACTCTTCGTTCAATAATATTAATAATTCCACTCATAACATCATCATTGATTTCTCTATTTTCTGTTTCCTGAGCCTGTAAAACTATATGAGCTCCTCCCTGTAAATCCAATCCTAGATTAATTCCATAAAAAGAAAATAAAAAATAGGCAAATCCAATTAATGCTATAATTAATACTAATTTTAATGTCTTTTTTTGTTTATATCTCATTCTTCAAGAGCCTCCTAACTTTATTGCACAGAACTTATTTCATTTATATTATATTCATAACTATCAATTACTCTCATTTTATTTATTGGCCAATAGACCCAAAAAGCCTTACCAGCAATTGAATCATATTCAACATAACCAACTATAGATGGATAACGACTATCAGCACTATGATTACGATTATCTCCCATAACAAATACACTGTTTTCAGGAACTTTATATGAACCAAAATTTCCATTCATATACTCATTAATATATTCTTCTTTTATTGGTTCCCCATTAATAAATGTTTTCCCTTCTCTTATTTCAATTGTATCACCTGGCAAACCAATTACTCTTTTAATATATTTTTTATCTGAATCCCCTCGAGGAGAAAAAACAATTATATCTCCTCGTTCAGGTGGGTGAAATCTATAAATAAATTTATTCACAAAAAGTCTTTCTCCATCATGTAAAGTAGGTTCCATTGAGCGACCATCTACTACAAAAGATTGAGCTACAAATGTGATTATAAAAAATGCTAAAATCGCAGCAATAACAAGTGACTGTATAAGTTCTTTAATATCTGTG
>DATFIM010000061.1 GCA_035270125.1 Halanaerobiales bacterium
CCTGCAAGATTAACTAATAATAAAACATTTTCACCTAAAGCTGCTAATTTGTTTGGGCTAATTCCAAATTCAGTTAATCTAAATATAATTGCTGAAAGTGCAATACCATCTACTATTATCGCTACGAAAATCAAAATACCATTCAGATAATCGAATATCCCTTTTTTATCATACATTTTTCTGGCTGATATTGTATATATGACCATTCCTAAAACTAGTACTAACATTAAATCAAAACCTATTAAGAAATTTCTTTCAAGATAAGGACTATTTCCTGTAAAAATAACTGTTCCTATAAATATTAACATTGTAATCAAAAATAGTGGACTAAAAATTTTAGCTAAAACTGGAGCAAAATTTTCTACTATGCTTTTTTTAGTTTCAACTAAATATACTGTGATCATAGCAGCTGCAGAAGGCCCATAAAAAATAAAATAATTTTCCATGAAACTTTCAATATCAATTGCAATTGACTGAAAAATAAGGGAGGTAAACATCATTAAAACAAAAAATCCAAACATTATTAAACTTCCATATATAAAGCATTCTCCTGTAAATCTTAGAAAATCCATTCGTCCTTCCTTCGTCTTCCATTTTTCCCCGATATAAGCTATGCCCGTCACTAACCATAACATTATTGGAAGATGAATCCCTGTTAAGATTGCTGTATGGTTGGGTTTATAGGAAGGATATAGATTAATAACTAGAGCAGTTATAGCAAAAATCCCAGTAATATAAACAATCAATTTTTTATTTATTTTATTTTTAATTATAAAATATAAAGTTATGAAAGGAATCAGATAAAAACTTAGATTCTTAAAATATTTAATACTGTTATCAATATTAATCCCAAAAAATGTCGGTAATTTAGCAGCTGTTCCTGCTAATAAAGCAAATATAATTATTATAAGAATGTTTTTTCTGTCTTTTTTACTTACAGCTGGGTCAACCGGATCAGCTATTAATTGTTTCCATAAATCTTCAGTATTCACTTTTGAATATTCATCTGATATTTTATTGACATTTCCCAGTCTTTTTACACTTATTAAAAAAGCTTCTTCCTTACTAAGTCCTTTGGCTGTTAATTCATCAATTTGTTCTCTTAAATGATTTTCAAGTTCCAGAATATCCTCTTCATCTAATTTCCCACTGGAACGCAAATAATCACTCCAGGAATTGATTTTTAATTCTAAATCAAACATTTTCATCCTCTCCTTTTTCAACATTATCCTTATCTTCATAAATTTGTTCAGATAATGTAGCATGAACTATTTCCCATTGTTTTTTATGTTTTTCTAATTCTAACTTTCCTTTTTTCTTTAAAAAATAATATTTTGTCAATTATACCTAGAACCACAAGGTAAGTCAAGAATATTTTCATATAGAAAATCCCCTGCATTTAAACAGGGGATTAAAATTCTAATTTTCAATTTTATTATTTTTAAATCGTAATTAATTTTTCATCATTTTTTAATACGTTTGTCAAAGGCTCTCCCCAATAACGAAGTTCAATTCCTAATTCTTCTAGCTTTTCACTAACACCTAATTGATCAGCACAGGCTTTACAGGCAGTCATTTTTACTCCTGCTTCAATATTTTCTTTGATTTGCTTTTGAATTTCTTCATTTTCTGCAATTAATTGAGCTGGTTTTCCCCATACTATAAGGGTAACTTCCTCCCACCAACCATGAATAAGGCTATTTTTTGCATACATATTTACCATCTTTTTTGAAGTAATAGGATCACCATTTGTCCATAAAATATAAAGCTTATTTGCTTTTTCCATAATAAATAACCCTCCCTCTTATTTTTTATAAATTTCTTCTTTTCCTTCTTCCAAATCAATACCTAAACCTTCAGCAATTCTATTTACATAGTTAAAATAGGAAACCACCTGATTTAAATCAAGAATATCTTTATCACTCAAGCCTATTTCCTTTAGTCTTTTAATATCTTCTTTTTTTACTGAATTTGGCTTTTTTGTTAATTTTTCTGCATAACACAACATTGACCTTTCTCTTTTGGATATATTAGCTGAATTATAGTCTTCAATAACCTCAGAAAATATTTTTTTAGCTTTTTTATTATCTCTTATTAACTTTTGGAGCGCCGCTCCATGATGATTAATTCAATAATGACATTCGTTAATATTTGATACAAATGTTGCTACCATTTCTCTTTGTTCCCTGGTAATATTTGATTTACCATACATTATCGTTTTGTATAAATTCAAATGATCCTCAAGCACTTTTGGATTCAAAGAATGTACTTTAAGAACATGAGCTACTTTTTTATTTTTAGGTCCAGTTAATTTATCATAAAGTTCTGCTAA
>DATFIM010000062.1 GCA_035270125.1 Halanaerobiales bacterium
GCCAGAATGGTATCTTTCATCTCCGGTACAACTTCAGCAAGAGAACCAGAAGCAGCAGTCATCATACTTCCACTCCCCATCCCACAGGCCATAGCCAGAGCATAAGGATGTAAACCGGTATTAACTGAAAGTGCACCTAAAAGACCAAAGAAAATTGTTCCAAAAACAGTACCTGTTAAATACGTTCCTAAAACCCCAGTACCTTCTGGAGATGAAATTCCATATCTTTCACCAATTACTCCTAAGGTAGGCTCACGGGCAATACTGGCAGTTGCTCCAACTGCTTCTCTGCCCATTCCTAACCAAAGAGCTAAAGGCAGGGCAATAAAGATTGTACCTAAGTTACCAAGTTCCTGTAATAAAAATGCAGGACCAGCTTTAACAACCTGAACAATATTAGGACCAACCAAAGTACCGTACTTTACACCTAGTGGCAAAAGTGAAAGCATAACCATAGGACTGGCTAACTTTACCTCTTCCATCGATACTATTCCTTTTAAAAATCCAAATACTTTTCCTAAAAGATTAGGTGTAATTAAAATTGCAATTACTACTGCAAATAACATCGGTAGTAAAACTACCTGACCCGGGCCAACGGAAAAAGTTTGGGTTCCTATTGTTTCAGTTATAATTACTATTGCTAAGACTGTTAAATATAATTTCAAGAAAGTTCCCATTCGCCCCTTTGTTTTCAAAAGCTTCTCATTTTTGGAGAGTTGATCTTTTTCCTCCATAATTTTTCTACCTCCTTTATTATTTTAATATATTAATGAATTAAAATTATTGTTATCATATATTTAAATATAAGGTGACAAATTCCTGCAAATTCTAAAATTTTTCTTGAATGAAATAAAAAAAGCATGAGATAGTATGAATATCCATACCACCTCATGCTTATATTTTATGCAATTATCGACAAAAACCGGGAGGTACCCGGTACTATACCGGGTACCTTAATTTGGTACCTTAAAAAGGCACCTTAAAACTTTGCCTTTGATTTATATGCATTAAGTCTCTCAACCTGTAAACAAAATGATTCTATTCTGGCTTCTATAACCTGAGTAAAGACACTTCCATCTACTTCAATGGCTAAAAATGGCAGAGAAGAAAATTTATCAAGCACTTCTTTACTAAATTGATCATTTTTCTCCTCAGCAAGTTTTAATTTCTGTTCTTCCAGTGATTCGGAAAGAATTGATTCTGCTACCCTATGCGGCATACAGCCAAAAGGACCAATAATAATTACGCCATCTACATCATCAATCAATTCATCAATAGAACTACCTATAGTTAAAATTCCTTCTCCAGTTAATTCTGGTGAAATGGCTCCTTCCGCAGCTTCCATAACTTCATCAACATCATTTAAACTGTATTCACAAAGTCCACTTTCACTCATAATACTTTTAACCTGTTTCTCAAATCTCTTCTGGAATAAGCCCTTAAACTTACTTTTTAGCTTCTGCCAAAAACTAACATTTTGTTTGTTAATTCCATTTTGAAGAAGATAATCTACATAATAAAGCCATTCACTATTATCAGTAACTTTAGTCACTATTCCTCTTTCCGCCAATTTATCTACTAAAAATCTTCGAGAAAATTCATCACTTCTTACATAAATTTCACCTGTTAAAGCAACCTTTTTTGCCTCTTCATAATCTTCTTTTAACTCAATCTCAGCTAAAGACTCAGCTTCTTCTTTCATCATCTGTTTAATCTCTCCCCAGGAAAAATGAGCTAGCCCCTGAAAAAGTCGTTGTTTACTTTCTTCATATTGAGCCATTGCCTCTCTTCTATTGACAGCCAAAGCTTTAATAGCACTATAAATATCATCTAATACATCTGCAATTAAAACTGACTGCCAGCCTCTCAAGGTAAACTTTCTACCCATACCAGCATAACCATTATTGGCTGATAAAGTGAGTAAAGCTACATCTTCTATTTCTCTTTCTTCTAACATATTATTCATCAAAACATTATACTGGCCAAAACGGCAAGGACCGGAAGCTTCAGGCATAAAATAAACTAACATTTCATCATCATCTTCTCGTTCATCCAAATAGCGGAGTAAACTACCTAAAGTAAGCTGTAATGGCAGACATTCTTTGGAAGTTGAATTTGCTCTTCCTCTTTTTAGTTCATCTTCTCCAGGTGGAGGTGCTGTTACTGCCTCAACTCCACAATATTCAAAAGCAGCTGCAAAAGCCTGACTGGAATTACCTCCCATTGAAGGAATGAGTAGTTTTACATGGTCATCTTCTAGCGAATATTTTTCTCCTTTTGAATCATAAATTATTGGTTCATCTTCATATTCTATTCTTGCTTTTTGAAATTCACTTTCTTCCTCTTCAGGAATTCCCTGATCTGCCTGTAATTTCCGATAACTATCAACTACATCTAAAAAAGCTTCAATTCTGGTATTTAAACCTGCATCAGCAGTATGACTATCAAGTTCAAGAGTTAATGATGGTTTACTTCCATTTTCATCTCTAAAGTAATTTAATAAAAAGGAATCCGGGCCACAGCTAAAATTAGTTATATAAGCACCAAACAATTGAGGATTTTCACTGACAAAATCAGCACCTTTCATAATATACTGTCCCATAGACCAGTACATACTTTCTGTCACTTCTATATCTTCTATAGGAAGCATATCATAGGGTAAAATAAGCTCTCCGCGAGAAGCAAACTTATGAGGAATACCCATATTAGCCTCAGAGACAAAAGCATTATAAGGACGGCCAAAAAGAACTACCGCTTTTTCAGATTCATTTTCTTCAAGATAATCTAATACTTCTTTACCCTTTTTCTTTAATTCAACTTTAAAATCTTTTTGATAGGCTACAGCTTTTTTATAAGCTTCTTCTGCCTCTTTTTTACTATATCCTAATTTTTTTCCCATTTTGATAAATTCATCAGCAACATGATCATAGCCGTTTTTAAAATCAAGTACAGGTGAAAAAACATCATCACCTTTAAGTTCAGGCCAATTAGCACTGAGATAATAGGGTTCAGCCTGGGCCATCGGACAGAGCATACTTTCTTTAGCACCATTTTCAACCTGTAATCCCCGGACATGAGGTAGGAAAATATAGTCAGTTTCATAATTATTTAAAAGGTCATAAATATATCCGTGACTTAATTCTATGGGATGACAGAAAGCTGCAGATTGCTGCTGAATACCTTCTTCTTTTACATCTTCTGGTAAAATAACCTCATGCTCAAGTTCAGCAAAAAACTTAGAGTATAGTGGTAAAAGAGTACTAACTGTTAAGGAACGATTCAGTCCAACTATTCCCTTTTTCTTA
The DNA here is from genome assembly GCA_035270125.1 of Halanaerobiales bacterium. Classification (NCBI taxonomy): domain Bacteria; kingdom Bacillati; phylum Bacillota; class Clostridia; order Halanaerobiales; species Halanaerobiales bacterium. The sequence continues at coordinate 3,306 of DATFIM010000062.1, forward strand.
GTCGGTTTGGCAAAATAATCATCAAATACCATCTCTTCTCTTTTGCGCACATAATCTAATTTTCTCACATCATATTCTACATCATGAGATAAATTAACATATTTATTACAGGCCCCACCAAAGGGATATTTTTCTCCATTGATCTCCATTACATTTATTTCACACTGACGATCACAGTTCTCTTTTCCTCCCTGACAGGTAAAAGGTTGATGATAGGTAATATCTCGATCAGCCAATTCATCAAGATCAAAATTTTCTGCTTCTACTAAATCAAGATCCAGATGCTGTTTTACCATTAAAGCTTCTCCATAGGCTCCCATTAAACCTGGTTCAGGAGGAACAATAATTTCTTTTTCAGTTAAAGCGGCCATGGCCATAGGTACAGCCTTGTTATAACAGACTCCTCCCTGCATAAATACTTTATCTCCGACAGGACGATTACCTTTAACTCGGTTTGTATAATTCAAACAAATCGAATAAACAAGTCCTCCAAAAATATCCTCTCTTTCTATACCTTCCTGAATAGCACTTTTTATATCACTACTAATAAAAGCAGAACACTGGTCATTAAAGTTTGGAGGATTTTCTCCCTGAAGAGCAATATCTTCTATATCTGTTACATCTACATTAAAAGATTCTTCAGCTGCCTCTTCCAGAAAAGAACCTGTACCAGCTGAACAGGCTTCATTCATAGCATAATCAGTAGGTACCTGATTTACAATATAAGTATACTTTGCATCCTGGCCCCCTATTTCAAAAATAGTGTCTACTTCACTATCAAAATAGACAGCTGCTGTCGCATGGGCCATAATCTCATTATGGATAGAATCTGTAAGAGCATGTAAGCCAACAATCTGTCTCCCGGAACCGGTAACTCCTAAACCAACTAAATCTATATCAACATCTCCAATTTCCTGAGAAAGCTTTTGATAACAACGGCGGGCCGCATCGACTGGATCACCACTTGTTCTTAGATAAACTGAGGCTAAAAGTGCATCATCTTCTTTGCGCATAATAACTGCCTTAGTTGTGGTAGAACCAACATCAATTCCTACCAGACAGCGGTCACCATCACGAGCCTCACCTTTTTCCATATCATGAAAACTAACTTTATCTTCATAATCTTTGATTGGAGGGAGAAATTCAAAAGAACTTTTATTGCGATCATAGAGATTGCCATCTTTTAAATTAACTCCATATTTTTCACTCCAGAGAGCTGTTCCTAAAGCTTCAAAATAATCTGCTTCTTCCGGAACTATAACATTCATTAGATGTTCTTTTAAATAATCTATCATAACCTCATTTTTACTTGTTCCCCCAACAACCATAATTGAATCAGGGTTAAAATTAGAAAGAAGTTCCATAATCTTATCAGCCATCATACTGCATAATCCAGCTACTAT
>DATFIM010000063.1 GCA_035270125.1 Halanaerobiales bacterium
TGTAAAACTTATTGATGATCATGAAGGAACTAAAAAAATAAATCAAGTTATACAATTTATTAATGTTGCTAAATCTCTTGAGAGAATTGGTGACCACGCTACTAATATTGGTGAGGAAACAATATTTATTGTTACAGATAAACGGGTGAAGTATTAAAGTAGAAAAATATATTAAAAAAATAAATAAAGAAATTTAAACGGCTTTTCCTGTTATTAAATATGGGAGAGCCGTTTTATATATTTAAAAAAATTTAAAGAAGGAAATGAAACTTTAATAAAGAACTTATAAATATAAGGCAAGTATAATTAAAATTATAATTAAAATTTAGAAAATATTAGCAAGATTGGGAGGGGAATATATGAGTAAAGAAAAGAAAATTGATATAGAAAAATTAAAAGGCAGTTGTCAATTATCTGATTTTGATTTTTCTTCAACTGAAGAACTTGAACCTTTTGAAGAAGGTATAATTGGACAAAATAGAGCTGTAGAAGCAGTTGATTTTGGATTAAATGTAGAAAAAGAAGGATATAATATATTTATGACCGGTTTACCAGGTACAGGAAAAAGTACCTTTGCAAAAAAAGCTACTGAAGATAAGTCTAAAGACAAAGAAATTCCTCCTGATTTATGTTATGTATATAATTTTGAAAACTCTGAAAAACCTCAGGCCCTAAAGCTGCCTCCAGGAACAGGAAAAAAGCTAAAAAAAGATATGGAACAGTTAATAGAAGAACTTAAAGAAGAAATTCCTGCTGCTTTTGAAGGGGAAGAATACGAAGAAAAGAAGAATCAAATCATGAGTGAATACCAAAAAAAATCTAATAGAATAATGGAAGAATTTGAAAAAAAGATACAAAAAGATGGGTATGCATTAAAAAATACCCCTCAGGGTCCTGTACCTGTACCTATTGATGAAGATGGAAATCCCTTAGAACAGGAAGATTATCAAAAACTTTCTGAAGAGGAAAAACAGGAAATGAGAGATAAAAATGCGACTATAAAACAGGAAATGGAAAATAAAATGAGACAAATAAGAAAGTTAAAAACTGATGCTCAGGAAAAATTAAAAGAAATAGAAAAGAAAATAGGATTATCCATAATTGAGCCTATAGTTGCTAATTTAAAAGAAGAATATAAGGGGTGTGAGGAAGTAACTGGTTATCTTGATAATGTAAAAGAAGATATTGTAGATAATCTTAATAAATTTAAAGATAAAGATGAGGATAAGCAACAACAATTTCCATTTGCAGTTCCTCAAGATGATAATGGTTCATTTTTTAAGAGATATAAAATAAATTTACTTGTAGATAATTCAGATACTGAAGGTGCTCCAGTTATTAATGAAACTAATCCAACTTATTATAATCTTTTTGGAAAAACTGAAGGGAAAAGTCAGTTTGGGGCAATAACTACTGATTTTACTATGATAAAAAGTGGTGCTATTCATAAAGCTAATGGAGGTTATTTGATATTACAGGCCCGTGATGTCTTAACAAGTCCGCTATCCTGGGATACTTTAAAAAGGACATTAATTAATGAAGAAGTTGTGGTTGAAAACATTGGTGAACAATACAGGTCAATACCTGTTAAAACTTTAAAACCTGAAGCTATAGATATTGATCTTAAAGTAATAATGATTGGCAATCCAATGATTTATCAACTCCTTTATAATTATGATGAAGAGTTTAAAAAATTATTTAAGATAAAAGCAGACTTTGATATTGAAATGGAAAGAAATCCCGAAAATGTGCAAAAATTTGCTTCATTTATTTCTTTTATAAGTAAAAGAGAAAATATTAAACAATTTAAAAAAGAAGCAGTATGTAGAGTTATTGAATACAGTAGTAGACTGGCTGGAGATAAGGAAAAATTAACTACTCGCTTTAATGATATTATGGAAGTTTTATATGAGTCTAATACCTGGGCTAAGATGGCTGGGCATGAGTATGTAGAAATGGAAGATGTAAAAAAAGCTTTAGATAAAAAAGAAGAAAGATCAAATTTAAGTGAAGAAAAAATAAGAGAAATGATTGCTAAAGAACATATTTTAGTGGATGTGCAAGGAAAAGAAAGTGGACAGATTAATGGCCTTTCTGTTTATCAAACTGGAGAATATGCTTTTGGTAAACCTTCCCGGATAACTGCCCGAACCTATATGGGAAAAAAAGGTATAATAAATATAGAAAGAAAAGCAGATATGAGTGGTAAAATTCATAATAAAGGAGTTATGATTTTAGCTGGATTTTTGGGAGAAAAATATGCTAGAGAAAAGCCTCTTACCTTATCTGCTTCTCTTGCTTTTGAACAAAGTTATGGAGGAATAGATGGAGATAGTGCTTCCTGTGCTGAACTATTAGTATTGCTTTCTGCTATTTCAACCTATCCTTTACGCCAGGATATTGCTATTACAGGTTCTATGAATCAAAAAGGTAAGGTACAACCAATTGGTGGAGTTAACCAAAAAATTGAAGGGTATTATAAAACCTGTAAGATAAAAGGTTTAAATGGAAAACAGGGTGTAATAATCCCCGAGCAAAATAAAGATAATCTAATGTTAAAAGATGAAGTTATTAAAGCAGTAAAAAATGATGAATTTCATATTTACAGTATAGAAGATATTGATGAAGCTATTGAATTAATGTTTAATAAACCTGCTAAGGAAGTACATGAAAAAGTTAATGAAGTATTAAAAGATATTGCAGAAAAAGCAAGTCAGTTTGGAAGTGAAGAAGGCGATGATTAATAAATTCAGATTATTTAAAAGTCAATAATTTTTTAAACCTCCGATTTTTCGGGGGTTTTCTTTTTGATTTTCAATAATGTCTTAGTTATGATAATATGTTTATTGTAAAATAAACTGGGAGGTAAAAATAATGTATAATATTAAAAAAATATTTTTCAATTTAATTTTAGTAGGAATTTTATTATTTGTTTTTTCATTTAATATTTATGCTGTAGATTATCCTAACAAAGCAATAGATTTGATTGTTCCCTGGAGTTCTGGAGGAATAACTGATACAACTGCTCGTGCTTTTGCTCCTCATTTTGAAAAAAGTCTGGAGCAATCAATTACAATTGTAAATAGACCTGGTGCTTCTGGAGCAGTTGGGACAGAAGCTGCTTACAGTAAAAAAGCAGATGGTTATACAGTATTATTATCTGCTGAGACCCCTGCCACTTTTCAGGTCATGGGAATGAGTGAGTTAAGTTTTGAAGATTTTGAACCAATTATGATGTTAGTTGCAGCAGAAAGAGTATTGGTAGTTCCTGAAGATTCCCCATATAAGAATATTAATCAATTGATAGCAGATATTAAAGATAATCCAGGAGATATCAAAATGTCTTATTCTGGCCCTGGGGCAAGTGGGCATATTCTAGGTCTTTTATTGGAAAAAGCTAATTTGAAGCTCAGGAAAATACCTGCTGGCGGAGGCCATGAAGCTATGATTGAAACGATAAGTGGAAGAGTAGATTTTACTCTTGCTAATTTATCCACTGTGCTGGATTATATTAAAAAAGGTGACCTGAGAGTACTTGCCGTATTAGATGAGAAACCTTCTGATAAAGTGGATGCCCCACCTTTAACTAAAGCTTTACCAGAATTAAAACCATATTTACCACTTGATTTTCCCAATTGTTTACTTGTCAAAAAAGGCACCCCGGAAGAACGAATCGAAGTTTTAAAAAAGGCAGCAAAAAAGGCTGCTTCAGCTAAGGGATGGATTGAATTTACAAGTAATAATCATTACAAAAGAATGGATCAGCTAACAGGTAAGGAAGTTACAAATTACTGGAAAGACTGGAAATCACTTGTGAACTGGATGCTATATGAAGCAGGAGCAACAGAATATAGTCCGGAGAAGTTTGATATACCTAGATATGAAGATTAGAAGGTGAGTTAAATGAAAAAATTAATAAAAAATTCTCTTTTTGTTCAGGGTTTAATATTTTTGATTTTTTCTATTTTTATTATTAATAGAGCTTATAATATGAGAGATTTTGGAGAATCTTTTCTTAGTCCTGGTATATTTCCGGCGTTATTTGGTGGAGTTCTATTAATATTATCATTAAACTTAATTATTAGAGGTTATAAAGAAGTGAAAAAATCAGGAAAAAACATAAATTATGATAATATTGACAAAGTAAGTCTTTTAAATGTGATTTTTATTGTAATGATTTCTCTTATATACTTATGGGCTTTAAGTTATTTAGGTTTTATAATATCTTCTATAGTATATTTATTTATTTTTATGTTTTATATAGGTGAAAGACGAATTTGGATTTTAATAGCAATTTCTATTTTGACTCCATTGATAAGTTATCTGATATTTAGTATAGGATTGGGGATAAGTCTGCCATAGTAGGGATATAATTTTTGTGGAGGTGTAAAAATTGATTTGGGACATATTACAACAAATAAATCCAGCTTTAATAGGCTTAGTTTTTTTAGGAGCTACTTCCGGTCTTTTAGTTGGCTCTATACCTGGTCTTTCAGTTACTATGGCTACTGCTATTTTGGTGACAGTTACTTATTCCTGGACAATTGAAAATGCTATGGCCCTTATTATGGGTTTATATGTTGCTGGTGTTTTTTCTGGAGCAGTCTCAGCAATTTTGATTAATATACCAGGAGCTCCGGCAGCTGTAATTACCAAACTGGATGGTTTTCCCATGACTGAAAAAGGTGAAGCGGCTGAAGCTTTATGGATAGCAACTTTTCAATCTTTTATAGGAAGTTTAGTTGGATTATTTTTATTGGCCATTTTAGCAAAACCAATTACTAATATAGCTTTACAATTTAGTCCTTTAGATTATTTTTTAATTGCTGTATTTGGGTTGACAGCAGTTGGGGCTTTGACAGCAAAAGATTATACTAAAGGTTTAATTAGTGCAATAATAGGATTGTTTTTAAGTTCTATTGGTAGAGAAGCTATTATGGGGACAGCCAGATTTTCTTTTGGTATTACTAATTTACAGGCAGGAATAAACCTTATAGCTGCTTTAATAGGTTTATTTGGCTTCACTGAAGTTTTGACTCAGATTTATAGAGGAAGTTATTCCGCTATTGCAAATAAAGCAGGAAAAGTTAAACCAGATTTTAAAGGGGCGCTAAAACATTTATCATTATCTATAAGATCTTCTATTATTGGTACTTTTATTGGAGCTTTACCGGGTTGTGGAGGACCTGTTGCTGCTTTAATTTCTTATGATTCAGCTAAAAAAACTGTCAAAAATCCTACTCGACCTTTTGGAGAAGGAGCGGAAGAAGGAATAGTAGCCAGTGAAGCAGCTAATAATGCCTGTGTTGGTGGAGCCTTAATACCTATGTTGACTTTAGGGATACCCGGAGATGCAGTAACAGCAGTTATCTTAGCAGCTTTTTTGGTACACGGTTTAAGTCCAGGACCTCTTTTGTTTTCAGAGTCTCCTGAGTTGTTTCATTTAATACTTGCTGGAGGTTTTATAGGTTCTATTTCTATGTTAATTTTAGGAATAACAGTTGTTCCTAGATTATCTAAAGTAGTATTAATTCCTAAGAAAATATTATTACCAGTTGTTTCTGTTTTGTGTGTAATAGGATCATATGCTGTAAATAATAGTATTTTTGATGTTTTAGTTATGATGATTATTGGATTTTTAGGATTTATATTAAAAAATTATGATTATCCGATTGCCCCGATAGTTTTAGCTCTTGTACTTGGAGATATAATGGATCCCAGTTTTAGAAGAGCATTTGCCTATGTACCTTCTATCCC
>DATFIM010000064.1 GCA_035270125.1 Halanaerobiales bacterium
TTAAAAGCTCCTGTTTTCCCAGTTTGAACTCCGGCTTTTTCTCCTAATTCAGTATTAGCCTTTGTTCCAACAGAAACTAAAACAGTATCAACTTCTATTTCAAAATCATTAGTACCAGAAACATACACTTTATTATTATCACTTTCTAATTTTTTAACAGCAGTACCAGTAATTATTCTGGCTCCCTTTTCTTCAAGTTTGCTTTGAATGATTTTTCTAAAAGATTTATTTACAGTATTTAAGACGGTGTCCTCAAATTCAATTAAAGTAACATCCAGCCCTCTTCTAATAAGGGCTTCTGTCATTTCCAAACCTACATATCCCCCTCCAACAACTACTGCCTTTTGAGGGTTATTCTTTTCCAAAAATTTATTAAAATTTAATGCATCATCTATCCAGCGCATAAAAAATACTCCAGGTGAATTAAGACCTTCAATAGGTGGAACGATAGTTTTACCTCCAGTTCCTAATACAAGTTTTTCATACTCTATTTGCTTTTCTTCCCAATTTTCATCAATAAAAGAAATTTTTTTATTTTCAGAATCAATCTTAGTTACATCTGTATTTAACATAAGATCTATTCCAGCATTTTCAATATCTTCTTTTTCTCTGTGAGCTAAATCCTGCCAATTCTCTACTTCTCCTCCTATAAAAAATGGAATACCACAAATACTGTAATTTGGAAAGTCATTATTAGCTATTACTAAAGGTCTTATACTATCATCAAGTTCTCTAATACGTAAAGCTGTACTTATTCCAACATCACTGGCACCAATTATAACTACTTTTTTCATTATTCCACTCCTCTACTCCATTATTTTTGTTATAAACATATTCTAAAAAATAATTTAAATAATGTCAAATTTAAGAAAATTATAAAAATTATTCAATAAAAAAAGATGCCCAAAAAATAGGACATCTTAAATTAAGTTATTTATTTTTTTAATTTAAGTTTCAATTTGATTATTGATTAATTCCATAATCTCATCTTTTACTCTAAAATATTCATCTTCATGCTTTATTTTTCTTTCTTTATCAGCAAATAAAGTATGAGTAAAATCAACATCAAATTCAGCAAGTAATCTACCGGGGCGACTTGACATTACTACAATTCTGGTTCCTAAAGCAAGAGCTTCATCAACATCATGAGTTATAAAAAATATTGTACTATTATTTTCCATCCAGATATCACGAGTCAAATTCTGCATATTAGTTCTGGTTAAAGCATCTAAGGCTCCAAAGGGTTCATCCATCAAAATTACCTGAGGATAATTAGCTAAAACTCTTGCCAGAGCAACCCTTTGTTTCATACCACCTGATAATTCAAAAGTTGGTTTATCTCCAAACCCACTTAAATTAACTTCATCAAGAAAGTATTTGCGAATCTTTTTTATTTCTTCTTTAGGAAGTCCTCTCATTTTAGGGCCAAATTCCACATTATCTTTCACTGACATCCAGGGATATAAAGTTGAGGATTGAAAAACTACTCCCCTATGCCAGTCCGGACCTTCAATAGGTTCTCCCTGCATTAAGCACTGACCACTTGTGGGGGGGATATATCCAGCTATAGTTTTTAACAAAGTACTTTTACCACAGCCGGAAGGCCCCAAAACACATAGAAATTCTCCTCGCCTTATTTCTAAGTTAATATCATCTAAAGCTAAGATAGACTCTTCTTCTTTACCATAGACAGTCCTTAAATTATTTATTTCTATTAAAACTTCTTCTTTTTCTTCATTTTCCATTACTAATTTCCTTCCGTCTGCTCTAAGGATTTTTCTATATAGTAAGAATTAACAAATTCATTATATTCTTCCTGAGATGGTGAATCATCAATTGAATCCTGATCTTTAAGAAAATCGGAAGTTTCTTTCATAACCTTTGCAAAATTTCCAGGATCTTCAGTTGTACCAAAAAAGTCCTGACTGATTAGTTCTTCTCTGGTATGCCAGGTAGAACCCTGCATTTGTTTTAAAGCTTCATCTGCAGTTATTTCTAATTTTTGAGATACAATATTTGCTCCTTTTTCAGGATTTTCCCTATAGATATCAGCTGCTTCAGACATCATTGTAATAAATGAAGTTACCAGTTCAGGATACTTTTCGGAAAATTCTTTTCTTACAACCTCTACATTAGCTGTTAAATAACCTCTTTCAGCCATTTCTTTACTTGTAACCAATACTTTTCCATCTTCTAAAACCTCACCTAAAGTAGGTTGCCAAAGATAGGCCGCCTGAACATCTCCTCTTTTCCAGGCTGCAACTATTTCAGTTGTCTGCATATCTAATAACTGAACTTCATCTTCAATACCAGCATTTTTAAGAAGATTTAATAAGACATAATGACAGGTTGAAGCAAAAGGAACTGCTACTCTTTTTCCAGCTAAATCTTCAACTTTATTAATTCCCGATCCATTTTTTACAGCCAGAGCTTCTATTTCTCCTAATACTTCATGGATCCAGATAAGTTCAACTCCTAAATCTCTGGATAAGGCAGTTACTGCATTTACATTACCCATTGTCGCAAAATCAATACTTCCTGACGCAAGAGCCTGATTTGCTTCAGCTCCTGAATCAAAAACAGTAAATTTACTTTCTATGCCTTTCTCACCAAAGTATTCATCAAACATTCCT
>DATFIM010000065.1 GCA_035270125.1 Halanaerobiales bacterium
GTAAAAGAATCTAATAAGTATAGGGAAGAATTTAATAGACAAAAAGAGATAATGCTCAATGTATTTCCTGAAGTCAGACAAGTAATAGAAGACATTAATATACCCCAATTAGGCCTTTTAGAGGCTGGTGGTTCTGTTATAAGAGTTAATCCTAATCTAATGACTAGAGATACGTTAGGGCACGAATTTGGGCACTTATTAGTCGATTTAATAGGGGGTTTAAATAATACCTTAGTACAACAAGGCCTTAAACAATTAGAGGGCTCAAAAATAGAAAAAAGGGTATTAGAACGATATCCTGATTTAGCTGAAGATATAACTAATCATAAACTTAAAAAAGAGATATTAGCACAAGCTATTGGTGAAGAAGTTGCTAAGATATTCAACGAACGAGAAATAGCTGAAAAAGGACCTAAATGGCAAAGGTGGTTAATGCGTTTTTTTAGACGTGTTAAACAAGTACTTAAAATAGAAAAATCAACTGTTAGAAGATTAGCTAATATGGTTGTTGGTGAACAGTATATAGAACGTACTAATAGACCTTCTAGAGAAGCTTATGAACAACGTGATAAGAAAAAGAACCCTGAAGAAGATGATCCTGAACAAGCTGAAAAACAAACAGTTATTGGTAAAGTACCTAAATATATAGAAGAGACTTTTACAATATCTTCTGAAGAAAATGAATTACGTTTAAAAGCAATAGATTCTATACAAAATAAAATAAAAATTTATAAACGTAGAGACAATCAAGAAAAGATTGCTGAACTTAGAGAAAGATTAGAAGTACTGGAGAGTGAAGAATCTGATTTAGATGTATTATTAGATTTTAGTGCTTTGGCTGTTAGCCAAATTAATAGTGTTTATAACCGTTTTAAAAAAGCTAGAGAAGCTTATAAAAAGGGAGATAAAGAAGCAATAGACTCCAAGCATTTAATACAGTGGGCTGATTATGTTAATGGATTTAGAATCGTTAAGGCAATTCGTAAAACTATTGTAGATAGGCATTCAGATGTTGATGATGAACAACTTAAGAAAATACTTAAACAATTAAGTAATACATCAGATCAAATTGATGAAATAGATCAGTTTATATTAGAAGATGGTAGGAATGTTATAGTAGATAAATTTGCACAAAAAAGTACTAGAATAAAATCTGAATATAGGCTTATATTTGAAAGAGAATGGCGTAATTTATCAGATAAAGAAAAAGCTGATATATCTATGAATACGTATATTTCAAATAGAATGAAAGAATTTGAAGGAACTATTGAAGATCGTACTACTGCTATATTTAAAGCTGAACTAGAAAAAGGTGCGTTTGATATATCTTATATAGCCAGATGGGCTGATACTGTACTTAATTCTGATGACATGGTTATCAGTACGTTAGTAAAATCATATGCATTGCAATTAGAAAATTCTAGATTAGAAGGACTTAAATATAGGGATAAATTAGTTGGTTTATTAAGAGATTTAGAAAATTATCAAAATAAAAAGGCCAATCAATCTGAAGAATCCTTCTATAGTTTTATGTTAGAAAGAGATGAAGATGGTAAATTAACTGGGCATTATATAGATAAATTTAGGAGCAGTTTTAAAACTGAATATGAGAGAGTTAAACGAATGGTTAATGAACTTGAAGGAATGAATGAAACTGCTAAAGAAAATGTTCTTTATAAGTACAGAAAAATGAATATTATTACTCATCATAAGGATCTTAATCAAGCAAAGTATGATTATATGAAAGAACTTATGGATGGCGGCATATTAACTTATGAAGAATTTGAAAGAGTCGTAGAAAATGATAAATCTAGGTACGCTGAAAAAGATTTAAGTAAGGTACTTAAAGGTAATGAACATCAAGCAGCTGGATATATTCAAAAATGGATTTCTCAAAATATATGGAATTTTAGAGACCCTGTTAAAGAAGGTAGAAAAGTAAAAGAAATTAAAAATTCAGGCCAAATAATATGGGAAAAAAGTATTACAAATTGGCACAATCCACAATGGGATGAATTACAATCACTTAGAAAACGTGGGTTAGTAGATGGTGTACAAACTGATCCTAGGATAAAATTCTATGATTTTATTGTAGAAACAAATAATGAAATAGATCAAGTTTTACCCTATCAACATAGATTAGGTACTAGATTACCAGGAATTGCTAAAAGTTTTATAGAGAGATTACAATCTAGACAAGGTCTATACAAATCTACTAAAGAAATAACTAGTGAATGGGTATCTTTAAAACCTTATGATGTAGAAAAAGGTGAAATGGCAGGTGGAGAAATAATGGAATTAGTTGATGAAAGTAATAATCCTAAATTATTCTTACCTGTATTTTACAGTAATGAAATACCGGTTGACGATCAATCATTTGATATAGCATCTATATATTATAATAGATATAAAATGGGTGTTACATATAAAAATACTAATGAAGTTTTATCAGATTTAGAGCTTACTAAATTTTTAATAGACAATAGAGATATAGTTAAATTAGATAATCATGCAAATCCAATTAAAAATGCTAATAAAGCACTTATTAACAGGGAGTTAACTAAATCAGGAGCTTCATCATTAATAGCTGCACAATTAGGCGATTGGGTGGAATCCGTTGTGTATGGTAAAATGGCCAAAGATGAAGGTACTTGGACTGTATTTGGGTCTAGTATAGATAAAGCTAAAGCAGCAGATGCTTTAAATAGATTTACAGCACTTAATATGCTAGGTATTAACTTCGTTCAAGGTACTGCTAATACAATGCTGGGGGAGACTATGCAAATAGCAGAATCTTTTGCTGGCGAATTCTATACTATGAAAAATTATAGGAAAGCTTCTAGGGAATATGCTAAAAATTTAGTTGGCATATTAGGCGATATAGGATCTAGAAAACCAGAAAATAAAGTTAACTTATTAGCTGAAAGATTTGATGTATTAAATGATTATGGTAGTGACGATGCTATGAGAAAATCATCTAAATTCTCTAGAATGATGATGACTAATACATTATTCTTTACTTCTCATGCTGGTGAGCATATGATGCAAACTAGAGCAATGATGGCCATGCTAGATTATATTAAAGCTAGAGACTCTGAAGGTAATATTATAAAAGATAAAGATGGAAAAGAGCTAAGTTTATTGGATGCATATTCAGTCAATGATAAAGGTGAATTAGTATTAGACAAGAGAGTTGAACTAACTGAAGAAGAGGTAAACATTATAGGATTAAGAATGAAACGTATTCTATCTAGAATGCATGGTGAGTACTCTCAATTAGGTAAAATTGCTTTACAACGACTTGCATTAGGCAGAATGGGTTATATGTTTAGAAAATTTGTAATACCAGGAATGAATAGACGCTGGGAAGTTAGTAAACGTAAAAATCGTGATGGTTCTAGAGCTTTTAAATATAATGAAATAGGCGAATTCTTTACAGAAGGGTCTTATATTACTACTGGTAGAGTTGCTGGTAAAACAGCTGGTATATTACTTAATAATTTTTTAGGTAGGCTATTTAAAGATGCTAATGCTTTTAAACATGAATCCGCTAAAGCTTATTTAAAAGGACTAACAACTTTAGAACGAGCCAATATCAAGAGAACAGTTACAGAAACAATAGCATTGGTATTAGCATTTATATTAGGTAATTTGTTTGTAAAGTTAGCTGGTGATGAAGATGATGAAACTAAACAAGCTTTTTATAGTCATGCTGCATATCAGTTTTTAAGATTAAGGTCAGAATTGTTTTTCTTTAGTAATCCTATAGAAGCAATGAGAATACTTAAATCTCCTGCAGCAGCTATGTCTATAATAGAAAATACTATTAGAATGGTAGAATTAGCATTTAATCCATTAGATGATGATAGACCTTGGACAAGATTTAAAACAGGTCCTTGGAAAGATCATATGAAGATGGAAAAATATTTTATTAATATGGTACCAGTTGCTAAACAAATACCTAGATTATTAAATATAGAAAACCAAATGCATTGGTTTAAGAATTAAGTACTACATAAACATACAAATAAAGATAGGGCAGTCATTAAGGCTGCCCTTTCTTTTTCAATTAACCAAACTTGCGGGGTAACCACTCCCCTGTCAATCATGAAATCGTATATTTTAATTTATTTAGTGTCGATATAAAATTGTATAAATTCGTTTCTAAGTTCTTTATCATCCACACCTTCTACATATTCTGAATAATCTTTTTTGTAGATTATATTAATATGTTCTTTAAAAGCATTAGCAAGATTGTTTATATCTTGTACTCTTTTATCTCTTAATTCTGGTATCCAAGTCATTATAATACTTGGCCCTAAATAAGTAAGTGAGGAATTATTAAAATATTTTAATTCTAGTGCATTTATGAATTTTTTTATTTTTTTATCTGGAAAATTATAATTAATTATTTCGTTTACTAATATATCATCTATAGGATATAAGAAATAATCTCTATCAGAATTTTTTTCTTTTATTTTTCTAGTACGACTGTAAAAGAAATATCTTAATCTTCTTTCCAAAGTATTTTCAAATGGAATATCAGTATTTAGTATTTGTAAATTATAAATATCAGGATTAAATGACCTGCTGTTTATTACACAGTCATATAAATCTCTCACTTTTACCATTCTATATTCATCTGATTTAGGAAATTTTATACCTAAAAAAGAAAGTATTTCGCTGAAATTAGTTGATAATATTTTTTTAAACATCTTTGAAGTACCTCTAGGTTCATATATAAACTCTAAAGTACCGTCTTCATACAATAAACCATATGGATCTACCATTTGACTTATAATATCTTCTAAAAATTTATAAGCTACGTTTTTACTTACTGAAACAGTATCCATATATTTATTTAATAAAGTATTTGATTCTGTAATCATTGTTAATATGTGTTATTTTGTTGAAAAATCAAAGTCATAATTATATTTATCTTTAATAAAGTTATAAGCTTTCTTAAAATGGTTGCATCCAAAAAATCCTCTATTTGCTGATAAAGGACTGGGGTGTACCGCTTCTAATATTAAATGTTTTTTATTTGTAATTTTACTTTTATATTTTCTAGCATCATTTCCCCACAGCATAAATACTATAGAATTATTATGATTATTCAGTAATTCTAATATTTTATTAGTTAGTATTTCCCATCCATAATTGATATGCGCTTTAGATATTCCGGCATGCGTAGTAAATACAGTATTAATAAGTAGCGCACCTTGTTCTGCCCAATTATCCAAAGAATTACTTAATAATCTTATGTCTGGAAAATCATTAGTTAATTCTTTAAATATATTTTTCAAACTTTTAGGCGTTTCTTTATTTTTAGTACTAAATACTAACCCATCTGCAATTCCTTTACCAGGGTATGGATCTTGACCTAAAATAACAAGCTTTACGGCTTCATATGGGCACTTTCTGAATGCTCTGAATATATTTCCCTTACTTGGACATAAAAGTCCCTCATTTTGCTTATAATTGGCTATTTTAGCAGATATACGCCTCATATAAGGTTTAGTAAATTCATCCTTTAAATAAGGGTACCAAGTTTTCAATTGGCCATATCTTTTAATTTCTTCAGTATTTGTACTATTTAATTGTTCTCTCCAATTCATTTATTTTTGTTTTAATAAGGTTAAAAAGGTGAGGGTAGGAAAGTATCAATTTGAATGGACAAAACAAATTGACACTATTATGGAAGGATATTATAATTTATGATATTACCTACCCTCGGTGGGCTTTCTAATTAACCAACTTAACTTAACCAAACCAATATTTTATGCAAGACATCATGCTCCTTTTCATCCTGTCATTGGTGGGAGCAGTTGCTTTGTCTTTCGACAACTACCTCAACTGTCTGAGGATTCAGGAATAGTCTTGCATTAATGTTTTAAAAATAACTCTACTCAGGGTTTCTGGTTTGCACTTTCGTATTAAGTAAGACTACTATAAACCCTTTTTCATCTTACAGTATACCTAACAGCTTTCTTTATAAACTTCAACTAAGGCGTATATATCTTAGTACTTTACATCGTGAATCTTAATAAGCTATTCATGTCTGTTTATTTAATGTGTTTTGTAGAGTTATTTTTATTATTTTAATGTTTCTTTTGACATATCTGGAATAGGCCATAATTCGTTTTCTATGGTATCTTTTTGTTCTTCTTCTGTAAGTTCTGTTACATTATTGTTCATTTGTGATTCGTCTACACCATATAGTATATATGTAAACATATCGTCACCTTCTTCCAAATTCCAAAATTTCATTATATTAGTTTTATATAATGAAGGGAATTGTGTGTATTTACCCTCTTTAAATAATTCTAATATTGGTTGTTTATTTTCAGGTATATCAAATACGAATACCTTTAATTTATTATTTTCATTAGAATAAGATTCTAAATAATGTTTAGATTTAGTAAGTACCTCACTAACTTTATTTGTAAGTTCATTTTTACTATCATAAACTAATAATAATTTATCATCATATTCTTTATTTTTAGCATCTTTAATATAAGCGCCGATAAAAGGTTCCGTTACAGTGTTATCACTGTTTATACCTTGTTCGTAAATTAAAGGCATTAAAAATCTTAATGTATTATTTTGAGAATTACCTAACTCAATTAACTTTTTGAATGTATTTACGTGCATATTAATTTTCTTCTTTTAATTTTTCAACTCCTGTTCCTTCATAATACTCTCTTGAATATTTCCAGAAGTTGTTTTCAAAATGCCACGAAATATCTTTCATTAGGTTTTCAATTTCTTCATTACCTAATTCTATTAAATTATTTGATATTTCAAATACTTTACATTCTGGTAATTCTTTAGTTCGTAGCGCTATTATATAATTTTCTCGTTTATAATCTTGCAAGTCTTTAAATTCATATTCAACAGCTTTCCAATAAAAAGCTAATTGTCTGTAGTATTTGTATTTATCTACAGATTTATGAAAAGTACCTAAATTACTAGTAGTTTTTAGATCTATTAATTTAATAGTTTTAGTATCATGATCTATTACTAATCTATCTAACATAGACTTACAAGGAACTGTTTTTCCTTCAATAGTTTTATATTCCCAAAATATTGGTATTTCATTATACTCTTCTACATTAGCTAAATCATTTTCCACTAATAATAATTGTCTTGCTTTCTTATGATTATAAGCTTCTTTTTTTAAATCTTGTATTAATTTCCATTTTGATTTAGTTAGTACCTCTTTATACTCTTTCGATTTTTCTAAGTACTTTATATAACTCTGTAAGGTATTATATAGTTTCTCAGATTCTTTATTTATCTTATCTTCGGATTTACCAACAGCGTTATAAGATCGTTCATAAGATAGTATTCTCCTTTCTTTATCTGTATATTTATTTATATTATCTATATAAATTTCACAGAATTTCTTTTGATTTTCACTTTTTGGTATTTTATAATCTAAATAAATATAGTTAATGTCAAATTCTTTTGGTTCTAAAATAGACATATGTATTTGTCTACCAGTATCGAACCAACTTAATTTTTCTTGTACTATTTCTTTATCTAGCATATTTTTAAAATACCAAGGAGATTCATCTTCAAACCATTTTAATGAGGTACTAGATACTTTCTTTTCACTGTAATACTGTTTTTCTGTCATTATAATGATTTTTTATATCTTCAATGACTGCATCTACATCCTTTTTATTTCTAGGTAAGTATAATTTGTAATTTAAATTATTATCAAATAAATAGCGTTTAAAAATTTTCCAACGCAATGGAAAAGCATCATTAGCCTTTCCTTTACATTCAATTACAAAATCTTTACCTACAAAATCAGGTTTGTATGTCATTTTTCTTACTTTCTCATCATTATATACGAAGGCATCAATTATTACAAAAGTATTTTCTTCATATGGAGCTTCTATGTTATTTTCTTTTAATTTATTATAACAGTATACTTCTAATTTACTTTTAAATTTTATACCATCATAAAATAATGGAGTAGCATTTTTTACTTTTTTATTTTTAGATTTCTTTTTACTCATAAATTTAGTAGTAAAAATACCTACAACTTAAGTAGGTATGTTTTTAATAAGCTAATTTATATCTATCTTCATCTAAAGGCATATATGAGCCTAATACAGAACTCCATTCGGAATCATCTTTTTTAATCCAACAAACTGCTAAATTATTAAAAACAAAATCTTCTCCTTTAGAAGTTATTTTCAGTTTGTGATATAAATTATCTATTTGTTCATTCTTTTTTAAATTCGTATCATCGTTTAATATTTTGCCACATTTTTTACACATGAATATATCATCTTTAGGATAGTATATCATTGTATCTTTACTTTTACAAATGTTACAATTAATACCTTTTACTGGTATTAGTTGTTCTTCATCCTTTAAAGAATATTCATAGGAATTTTCAATTTCATTTTTATTACTATTTATAATATTAAATTCTGGATATTTAGACAATTTAATATTTTGATATATGTATTTTGGTACTATTTTATCAAAATATATTTTCCTACTTATTGGATATGTAAATGAATTTCCAAAATTACTATATGTGGGAGTTGGTACATATTTGTATTCAAATTTAGTATTACCTAAATTATTTATTATATCAGTTACAAAATTAAATGTGTTTAGTACTTCTGAAATTTTAACTATTTCAGTATCAGTATGGGGTCTATAGTACCCGGAACTTATGTTAACACACGATATTCCGGCATCTCCTTTTACTAATTTATCTACATCTGTACTTATTCCCGTCTCTTCTTTAAATCCATATTTCTCCATATAAGGAGTTACAGAATTTATAAAGTCAGTACTACACATTTTAGTTCCACCAGATCTAGTTATAAAATCACTTTTATACTTTCTATCACATTGTAAAATAAAATTACAATCGTTATAAAAAGATTTTTCATGTTGTATAGAATGTTTAGATCCTAAACAACCTATTTCCTCATTTCTGTAAAATACGGCTTTTATATTATCTAAATCTTTTAATAGTTGTAAAGTTATATATATTCCCACTTTATCATCTCCGCCAATACCAACTTGTTCTCCCAGTTCTACATTCATAGCATAAAGTATATCCTTTAACTTAAATATTTTAAAATATTCTTTATCTATCATAGGATGTACGGTATCCATATGACTTACTACACAGGCATAAGATTTGCTTTTTCCTTTAGTAACATATATATTTCCATATGTATCTTCCTTATATTTTATTTTATTTTTTGATAAGAAATTTTTCACAAACTTTATCATGTTAGAATCGTCATTAGATTTCGATTGCACAGATAAAGTTTTTATTAATAGTCCTAAATTAAACATTATTTTTAATCATAAATTTTTAAAATATTTGGCCAAAAGAATTCATATATGTCCTAGGTAAATCTATAAAAGATGGACTATATTTAACGTGTTTATCGTAATATTCACCCATTAAATTTCCAAGAGCTTTATTGGCATCTTCTTTATTTAATTTATTAGATTTTAAATTATTTTGTTCATTAATGATACCTAATTTTTCAATAGTTTTTTTGTACGTTTTATCAACTTTATGTTTTTTGCTTGTAATAGTACCATTTCTTATAGAATATTTTAGAACAGATATACCATTAGGTATTTCATTATTTTTTAAAGATTTAGTCATTCTATCTGTATTATTCATATTCCAGCTATATATATGAATATAATCTATTATATCATCTTCAGAATTTTCTGCATATCTATGTAATTTAATTTTAAATATTGAAGATTCTTCAGTTTTTAATATATTTTTAATATTCTTATTTTTTTGATTATAATTTCTTATTGTATTATTTATATAATCTGTTGTATTCAGTTTTTCAGCCATCAAATTACTAGTAGTATAATATTTAGTTACCTCTGAAAGTCCCCCACTACTTATTGAATATAAATATTTATCAGATTCATAACTATCCATTTCATGATAAGTTAATAATTTCTTATTTTTTAAATCTATATATTTAAATGTATCTAAATATGGATACTTTTCATAGATGCAATTTTTTATAGGAATTCCTGTTGTTTTGTTATTATTATTAAGTCCGCTATAATTTTTATTACTGTTAGATACGTTAATGTAGTTATTGTTTAATAACCATTTATACATTTTATGTCTTGTAGAATTGTTATCAGCGTAGATTCTATCAAACATATTAGTTTTACCATCTGTCCAAATTATACATCTACCTGCAACTTTTTTATCATAATCAAATAAAATCAACATCCCTATTGTATCTGGATTATCTACATATAAATCTAATTGTTCGTCTGTACAACTATTGTGACGCATACAACTATTATGTAATTGTCCCCCACCTAAATTATTTTCTACTTGCGCACCATCTTCTTGATTATTTATAGTACCTTGTAATAAATCCAGTGTTGAGTAAGACGCATTATTGCGTTTTTTATTGTAATTTTTATAGTATGAACAATTTATTTCATTATAATAATAAGGTATAGCTGGACCTCTAACTATTTTTATATCATCTTTAGAAATATCAATAAATTCTGATGATAATAGTTCTACGAAATCTTCTATTTCTGTAGGTTTATAAATTCCTTTATTAAATAATTTTATAATGAACTTGCCGGGTTTAATTTGTTTTCTAATAGAAGAATCTTTGTATAAATTTATATTTTTTAGTAAGTTTAATAATTCAAATGATTTACTATCAAGTTTGGAATTTATATATTTAGTTTCCTTAGAATTTAATCCATAATATTCTTTAACATCTTCAATATAATTTGTATCGTTAATAATACTATTGTATAGTATCTTTAACAAGATAAAATTATTTTTTTGCATTTCATTAATACTATAAAGTATTTTAGTATTGGTATGTATAATATTAGATAGTTCTTCATACATATTTATATACATACTACTTAAATAACTAAAATATCTATCTTCTGAAATTTCAGATGGTCTAAAGTTTCTAAAAGTATACAATTTACTACTAAGTACATTATTATATGAAATACAAGTTCTTACAGATAAATCTTCTTTATTTGAGAGTATTTTTCTGATATTAAAATCATCCTTTAATAATAATTTAAATTTATCTTTAATATATTTATTTAATATTTTAGATTTTACATCTTTAATAGTTAAATAACTTATCATTAAAGACCCATCTTTCTTTCTTTTTATATTTATAAAATTAGGGTGATCATCATTTATATAAGATTTCTTTATTAAATATTGATCATTTGGAAGTAACGCCTTAATTATTTTATTACTACTACCTTTTTCAGATTTTTTTATTTTTAATAAAATATCATTTAAAGGATTTAAGTAAATAATTTTTGTAGATTTTTCATAATCCGACTGTAATGATTTGTAGAAGTTTATATTATTTATCATTTGTTAATAATTTTTTTAAATATTCTTCAGTTTGTTTTTTACCATATTTTTTTATAAAATCGCTTATATCCTTTACTTTTTTATCTGTACTTATTTTTATACTATTTAAATTGTAAGTTTTACAAAATTCTTCAGCTCCTTTTATACCACTACTATCATTATCAAAGAATATAATAATATTTTTAAATCTCTTCTTTAAATCATACATTATTTTTTTAGGTATTACAGAGTTTTCGCTATTTGCAGATACTGAAGTATAATTTAATTCGTTTAATACCATTACATCTTTCAATGACTTTGTTATTATAAGTAATTCTCCAGACTTTGGTAATTGTTCATAACCTTGAACATCGTATAAAGTACAGTTAGTAAGCCATTTTTCCTTATTTGCATTCTTTGGTCTATATATTTTAAATTTATTATAAACTTGATATGCATACATGGGGTATTCTTTTGAATATCTCCAAGGTAAAAGAGTGTCATTAACCCATATATATGATATAGGTTTTACTTTATATTGTTTTAATGTCTCTCTAGATATATTATATTGATTCCAATATTCATCATCATTTTCTGTGAAATATCTAGTCTTTATTTCTATTTTGGTTCTAGATGATTTATAATTATATTTTACATCTATACCTTTTTTGCTTCTATTTAATAGTCCTAAATTTAAATCGTCATTTACCTTTTCTAATGCTTCTTTATAGGTGCTCAAAGATTCTATTAATTGTACAAATTTAAAACAATTTCCAGTTTCTCCTATACCTTGGTCTTTAAATAATAAAGAATTTGTTATCTTAGATACAAATATACCAAAAGAAGGATTTTTATCTTTTCTTAGTGGGCTATTAAATTTAGAATTAACTATAAAACTGTGTCCTAAGTAATATGAAAATATATCATATTCTGTAGTTTTACTTAAAATATTTTCTTCAGTTACAGGTTTTATATTTTTTGTGTCGTATAGTGTCATATACTGATAAAATTATAAGGGGTAGAATTTTACTACCCCTTGATATATATATATTGAGGATATTTAGAACGGTAAATCGCTTTTATCCTTATTATTGTCTTTTTCTGATTCAGATGTATCTACACTTTCAAATGGATTACTTTGACTAGATGTGTCATCTGGTCTTATTCTTTCCATTCTATCTATACCTAGTATTCTTATTTTACTTTTTTCTTTAGGTATAGACATTGGTTCAATCCAAATATATTTAGTGTAATTAGGCAAAGTTGTGTAGTTATTATCGTCATATACTACCTTGGCTCTAATTTTAACATCTTTGTATTTATCGCCTACTAAATCAATTAATTTATTGGCGAATTCTTCGAAATCATCTGCTTCAATATTAATCTCACTCAGCACACCTGATCCTACAAGTATGTGATGGATTCTAATCATTTGGTTATTTACTTTATTTTTTAATTTTTCAGGATTTTCATCTTTAGGTTCCCATTCTGTTTTTGATACCTCTGCTCCAGAGAGGTCTTTTAAATAAAAAGCTAAGAATTTATTACCATTTGCAGATACATTATATGTAATTCTGTCAAATTCTAAGTCTTCATGAATTCCCGCTTCAATAAATGAACTACCTTGATCTTGTAATTTATTTTCTTTACTAATTTTAAATTTAGGCATATTTATATAATATTAATTAATTAAACATTTTATTTAATTCTTCCAATACTTTTGAAGCATCATTTGGTATAGATTCTTCATCTTCAAATAGTACTGGTGGTGTTTTTGCTGTGGTAGTTCCATCTGAATTTAGGGTATAATAGTATTCTCGTTTGTTATCATTTGATAATTTTGCATCAGCGAATAGAACTATTGTAAAGTCTCTTTCTACTCCTGTTTTATTCCATTCATTACCTTTTACTCCAATGCGTTTTTCTACAGCTCCTTCAGGAGTTTCTACCCATGCTGGATGAGCTGTTATAAATATATCTTTAGGATATTTTGTTAATAAATATAATAGTTTACCTATTTCGTCATTATAAAAATTCCAAATATCAAAACCTTTTTTAGTATCTCTAGCTGTTTTTAATACACTATCAATATAAGAAGAAAAACTTTCTAATACTACGGTTTTTATATCATCATTTTTTGCATACTCTATCAATTTTTGATAGCAGTCTTGCCAATTATTAGGTCTACTATAATGTTTAAATTTTGTAGTAAACGGTAATGGTTTATTTTCTAAATTAATATAGCCTGTTGTTTCTGAATCCATATTTCTAAAGGAATATGTTTTTCCCCGTCCGGATTCTCCTACAATTGCTATTTGATATGATTCTCTATTCATTTTTTCCTTAATTTTTGTTATTCCTTAGTTTTTATTATGATAAAATTTTATAAAACCGGCAAACTTAATGCCGGTATATATTTTTTGGGAATTATTAAGGAAAAGGTAATTTTTTTTATTTATTCTTTTCTATTAACCGACAATTTTTCGTGCAATTACTTCTGCAAGAGTATCATCAGTAATAATGTGGTATCCTACTTTTACATACCCGTCGTGAATTGTTATTTTTGCTCCGTCTTTAGTTCGTAATCCGTATTTTTCTTCATAGAATTTAACTAAAGCTTCTTGAATTTCATTCCAGTCATCAACAATGTCATAAACTGGTTTTAAACCTCGTTCACATGCAAATTGTGGACGTCGAATCCATTCAACGTCATGATTATCTGCAGTACCTACTGTTAATAAGTTTCCCATTCCTGCTTCTTCAATACCACTAAGTACTGGAGGAATGTCTTCTCCTGCAATGAATAATCCTAAATTACGAGCATTCTTTAAAAATTCTCGTTTGTAAAAATCTGCTGTTGCGTTTGTTATTGTTTTAGACATGTCAATAACGAAAGAGTTTTTATTATTTTTTGTCATGATGAAATTAATTAATTATTAATAATTAAGATTTATTTATTAACAGAATTTAATTCATGCTCATCAATTCTGTTATACCTAAGGTTGTTTTTGAATACAAGTATTTTAGGTTCTCCTTCCCTTACTTTTAGGAAATGCATGTAGACTAAATCTTTTGTTGGTAATGCACTCATGCCATATTCTGTTATTCCTAACATTTCTGGTCTATGTAGTACTATTAAATAGTCAGAAGCTTGGAAGATACTATCACCCCCAAAAATATCTCTCCTCATAGGAAAATGCATTGCATTATTAACAATGCGTTCCTTAGCTTCAATATCTCTATTCATTTGACTCAGCTGAATTATGGTATTTTTATCGTACTTTTTGATTTCCATAAACATATATTGCAGGTTTGCTAATATGCTTCTTTCAGCTTCTCCGGATTTACCTTTAGTTAATAATGTATGATCTAACATAATTATTAACCTTTTACCTTTAACAAAAGATTCCTTACTAAATTCCAGAATAGTATGGCGTATTTCGTCAACTGTTCCTGGCATATCTACATAATATATTGGATATTTTTCAATACCTTTTGCTGTTTCTTGTACTTTTTTGTAATCTTCGTTGGATAATTTATAATTAGTATATCCACTATATAATTCTTGTGTTGTTTTTTCTAATTTGTAAGATAATTTTCTACCTACTTGTTTTGAACTTAGCATTTCGAATGAAAAGGAGAGTACAACAAATTCATCTCTATTATTTAAATCAAATAAATCTGTTTCTAAGCTATTAACAAAGCTAGATTTCAGTATTGTTACCGTATTAGTTTTTTATCTAATACTTCTTACATTTCATTTTATGTAAGCTCAGCATATATTTTCATCCGTTCTGGATGTTGGACACTCGTGGGAAAATTATATTTGTTCATTTCCTATGCGTTACGGTGATTTAAAGCCTTTCGTTATCTTTAAATTTACCACGGTATTAGCATCTCAGCCTTCACCGTTTTTGCCCAATAATTATATTTATGATTCCTCATAAATACGGCAATATTCTTTATATTTATCATATTTCCTATCTAAAAGTAATTGATAAATATTCTATCACCACTACCGGATATACCAGCTACTGTATAAATAGTATTAGGTTCAATACCACCCATACATTGATCGTTAAATTTTCTCCATTTAGTTTTTAACGATCTGATTTGTCCTTTCCTCCTACTATCAATATACTCTAATATTTCTGTAGTAGGCTCTGAAATATGTTTGTACTTTAATGGTGTTATTAGCATATTACTTATTCTATATTGGTACCATATGTACCTATTGATTCTACTTCCTTTTCTTCGTCTTTCATTCTTTCTTCAAATACTTCCCATTCTCTTGAAGATAACCACTTTGGTAATCTTTTCATATACATCATAGAACCCTCTTTTTGCCTTATTTTAAGCTCGTATTTTAAAGCTTCTATGATCTTATGATGTCTTAGTCTATTCCCTCTAATAAGTTGATTATATCGCTTCCTAGAGCGTGCTGAATCTGTTTTTAAATAATCATAAAAACCGTCAGGACGTCTTACCTTGATAGGGTAGATGTCTAATAATTCTTGAAATAAATCAACTTTTAAATTAATTAAATTTAAGAATTCATCTCTGACTACTATATTAGAGAAATCTAGCTTATTGTCAGTATTTAAATTATGTATGAAATTTACTTTTTCTAAAACTTCTAAATCTTTTTTTAATTCATCTTTATTTACCAGATTTATAAAGTCTTTTAGTACTTTTGATTCATTTGAGATGAGGTAAATTAGTATGAACTGATTAGGTGTTATATTATACTTAAATAGTAACTCAGTATCTACCTCTATCCTCATAAATTAATTTTATTTTGTTTTAAATTCGTGTTCTAATTTAATTAGAGATCCTAAATATGCAAATTCAGGATTTCTTTTTTTACGTTCAGTTATTAGATCTTTTACATCTTCGCCATCTTCAAATACTCTTATCCAATATACTGAATTTTTTATTCGTTTATTAAATTGTTTTCTAGAGTTTTCTAAATCTATTAATTTTAAATTAGGCATACTTGCAATATTAGAACATAATTTTAACCAATTTAATACTTTTTTTGTATTACTTAAGTCAATATTATCTTTTAATACGTCAGCTAATAAATTTAACTCTAATTGTTTTTCTAATGTTTTAAAAAAGTCTTCCATGGTTTGTTAGTTTTAAGTTAAATTATTTTTTCCAATAATCAGAAATATCACAGTCTGCTTTAACGGGTACAGTTTTTAGTACTGTCTTAGCAGTACTTATCATAATTTCCTGTAATTTATTTTTCCATTCTTCTGCTTTGTCTTCCCTACATTCAGTTTGTATTTCATCGTAAATCGATAATAATATCCTTACAGGCCAATTATTTTTATCAATTTCTTTTTGAGTATTAATTAATGCCAATTTTATAATATCCGCATTAGTACCTTGAATTGGTGTATTCTTAGATTTTCTTTCAATTTCTCCTAAAATTTTGAAAGTATCTGGATGATTAGGATTTCTTTTTAGTTCTTCCCATTCTGGAAAGTGCCTTATTCTTTTAAAAGGCTTAGCTGTCCTTGTGTATCCATTGTTTTTACCAAAATTTCCAAGCATAGTTAAAAATTTCTTAACATGTGGTACCATATTAAAGAAACTATTTATAATTTCTTTGGCCTTATTGACACTAACTTGTATAGTATTAGATAATTTAAATTCAGACATGCCGTATGCTAATCCAAAATCTATAGTTTTTTGAACATCCCTATAAGTTATTTCTTTATTGTAAGGAAATGGATTATTTATATCTTTTATAGGTATATTAAATGTATTAGCACATAATTCAGAATGTAAATTTTTGTCTTTTAATAGAGTATTTACCCATATAGGATCTTTACTAAATTCAGCAATTATTGCTAATTCAAAACTTGAGTAATCTCCACCTATTATCTTATAGCCATCGGATGCTACAAAAGCAGATCTAATTACCGGTCCTAAATTTCCTTTACGTGGTATTTGATTTAAATTAGGATTACTGACAGATATTCTGCCAGTTGATAATATTTGCCAAACTGATATGTGTAATCTTTTTGTTCTATTATTAACAAAATCTAAAAACTTTTTTCCAAAAGCATCTGCTAATTTTACTTGTTTAGAGTATTCCAATAATTTGGGTATTATTGTATGCTTATTTACTAATCTAGATAATATTGGAGTTCCTACACTATCTATATTTATACCTAATTCATTTAATATTTCCAACTTTTGAATAGGTGATTTCCAATTAATATTTAATTTTCTTTCTTCAAATCCAAATAAATTTTGTTGAAATCCTTCTGGTATAAATTTTTTCAACTTTGGTTCAGATAATACTATATTATCCAATTCTTTAGTTAGATTTTTAACATTAGTTTCAGTAATTTTATAAACTGATTCCCATTTGTTAGTATCTAATTTTATTCCGTCAAAAGACATTTTAGCAAATACTCTAACTACTTGATTTTCTAATTCTAAAGTATTTTCTAAGTTTTTTTCTTTTATTAATTTTAATTGTTTAGCTCTTACTTCTTCTAAATATTTTACATCTTCGGCTGCATATTTAATTACAGATTCATTAAGTCTTAGATAATGTATTTTACCTCTAATACTTTTATCAAGTTCTTTTTCACAATATCGTTTTACAACGTTATATAAAGAAGTACCGATATAATATTTACTAGAGGAATCTGAATAATCATATCCAGTATATAGCACTAATTCTGCTAGAAATGTATCATATATATTTTTTACGTCAATATTTTGTTTTAATAAAAAACGTAAATCAAATTGAGCATTATGCATTATTATAGTCTTGCCAGACTCTAATAGAGATTTTATTTTTTGTATTTCATTTTCTGATAAAGTTGTGTAATCTATTACAAATTGTACATTAGGATCACCTAATTGTAAAGATATGATATTACAAGTATGTGGGTCATATCCTTCTGTTTCACTATCTAAAGATATTAATTCTTTATTTTCAAAATAATCTAATAATTCTGAAATAGTGCTTATAGTGAATGGTGTATTAATAACATTTTGATTACTAATAAACTTTATCATAATAAATAGTAATTAAGCATGGAAATATATTTTAATCTCCATGCTTATTAATTTTTTTAATAAAGCTTGAAGATTTGGATATTTCCAGAATTCATCAATTTTTCTACAGCATTATCTGTTTCTTCTTCGAATGTTCCTAATTTAATAGAACGTCCCGTATCTAAATTAACAGGGCTTACTTTTTTACGTTCTCTAAAACATACTTCAGTTTTTAAATTGCGATCTTTTACCGAATAGCATGTTTCTTTTTCTGCATGCTCACAAATATCCACATAAGGACATTTATAACTAACTTTTTTTTCTACCTTCGGTCGCCCAGATACGGCCACTCGTTTTTTACGTTTTTTTTGTTCTTTTAAAATAATAATCATGTTAAGGTGTTTTAAGGTGTACTTATATATCTTTTTTTAATCTTACTTAGTAAAAATTTATCAGTTGTTTTTATTATTATTAATGCTTTAGTTTTTTTCTTGTTATTAATAAATTCACACCAAGTTTTTAATATTTTGAATTTATATTTTTTATTTTCTGAAAGTAGTTTTGAATTATTTTTCAACTCTAATATATAAGTTGGTTTATTATAAGTGCATTCGTACTTTGTATTATTTATAACTACTTTCATTATCATTTATTGTTCAAATAAAAATAATAATTCTTCTGTAAAGTCTGTTTTATTTAAAGTTTTTAAAAACTGTTTATTTTGCTCCTCATTTTTGCTAATTACTTTTGAAATAGTATCTAATATTAAAAATACAGTAAAATAATCAGTGCTTTTATAAAAAGATTTTTTATTTTTACTATATTTAATTTCAATATCATCAGTATATTTTTGTGTGTCTATAACTGCATCAAAATTTTTTATATTTAAATCAGATTTTGTTTTATTAGAAGCGTTTATATATTTAATATTGCTTTCATCAATTAGAGTTTTTTCTAATATATCGAGTACTAAATATAGAAAATTATTAAAGTTAAGATCTTCTACTTTAGATTCTAATCCATCTAGAGTAAAATAATTAGTAAAATTATCTAATATTTCTTTTTTATTTACATTATCCGGTATTTTTAAATTCAATTTTTTTAAAACGCTTTCTAAATTACTAATATTATATAAAGCACTTAATACACTATTGACTACCTTTTTATTTAAAACTTGTATTAAATTGTTAGTATCTTCTTTAAAATAAGAAACTGAGGTTGAAATAATAGCACAATATTTTGACCAATTATTTATTGAATTGTTTACTCCGGCAATCATATTATTATAATTTTTTGAAATATCAAATAAACTATCAAATATTGTATCTAAATTAGAATTATTTTTAATAATTTCAGATGTATAATCTTTTTTACGTTCTATATCCAATATCTCATCGACTTCTGAAATATTTATAGCTATACCACGAGCTTCTCTTTTAGAATTATTTTCTTTATAATCTAATTTAACTTCTTTTAATTTGTTTAATATAGCTCTAGAATTTATATAATTTTTAATTAATTCTTTATCTTTGCTATTTTCAATTACTTTTTTTAAATATACAAAATACCTATTACCTATAGAAACTTCATTATATGATACTTTCTTAATATCTAAGATATTGTTATCAGCTTTAAATTCTTCTAATAGTCTATTAGATAGTAAATCAATTCTAATAGGAATTTCTTCTGTACTGTTATTTAATTTTTTTAAATATTTTGTTTGAATTATAGCATCTTTTTCTGTAGGATAATTTTCTGTAATATATACTATAATATTTGGAAATGCGATATTTTTTTCTAAGCTCATATTATGATTTTTTTGTAATTTTAGTTCCTAAATATTTTGATAAATCAATATCTATTTCTGTAGAATCATTAAATTCTTTTAAATAACCATTTATTTTTTCTATTTCTTCTGATATATTCTTTATTTTATCAGTAATTTCTACCTTCGTAAATGGAGTATCAACATTAGAATTATTCATACCATCTAATATCTTTTCATAGCATTTTTTTTCTTCTTTCAATTCAGATAATTTAAAAATATACTCTGTAATTTCTGAGTTTGCTTCTCTTATAGATAATTTTAAAGAAACTAATATTTCTCTTAGCTCACTTTGTTTTTCTATTAAAGTGTTTATATCTAATGAGTTTTTAGTAGTTTTACTAAAGCTTAATTTTATAATTGTTCGTTGGGTTGCTTTAAGAGTTTCTACTATATCTTTCTTGATTTTCAAAGCTTCTGATAATTTCATATTTTTTTATTTAAGTTGAGTAAAAAGGGCTACTTTGAGTAGCCCTTATTTTTAAGCAAAATTTGTTGCGTATTTTTTAAAATCTTTTACGGTTATTAAACCATCCTTATTAACATCCATTGCTTTATTTAAAACATATGTTTTTTCTCTAAAATTCATATTTTTATAAGATTTATTATTAGGTGGACTTTTACCTATAATATAGTAATCTGATTTATTTAAAGCAATTGGAAAAAATACAGCTAAATATAAGTCTTCATAGGAAGATATATTTTTATAATATGAAATATACTTTTCTATATAATAGAATTGTTCAATAAAACTCATTTTACTTAACTGAGTAGTAGTAGTTCCTAAGTATTCAGCTGTTTTAGGCATAAATTGTATTAAACCAGTTGCATTTGTATAAGGATTTTTAGCTGTTGTACTTATTCTACTTTCATGATAAAATGTTGCTAAAAACCAAGCTGGCCTAACATTTAGTTTATTAGATAGTTCCACTAATGCTTGCTGAGTTTCATAGTCATTTAATATAAAACTACTATCTAATTTAGAAATCAGTTTAAAATTATTATTGCTTATAAAAGCTACTTCTTTAAGAATTTCTTTTTTATTTTTAAATACTGAGAAATTCTCATACTTTTCTTCAGCGCTAATCAAATTATTACTAGTAGCCGGAGCTACTACTTGATTAGTAATTAATAATAACATTAGTGTAATACCCATTAAAACATGTTTCATAACTTTAATTTTAGTTAATACTAACACATTGCTATGTGCATTATTTCTATAATATTTTGATTTATTAGAGATTAACTTTTACGTTACTTTCAATAAATAGTTTCAGTTTTTGGTACTTTGCACTCTCTACCGCGTGCAGGTAACTGAAATAAGAGAGTTAATACTATATATTATTTTGGGCCCTTTTAATATATAGTATCATAATAAGTTTTTAATCTTCATGAATTATAAATGCTTTAAACATTTTTGAAGATCCTATTACATCAGGGCTAAGTGATTTTAATAACCCTTTGATAGGATTATAATTTTCTTCATTCATAGTTGTTTCCAAATTATTTAGTTTCTTTATCAAATTTGAATACTTTTGTTCCCCAGCTGGAGGCATATCCTTCAATTTGTCATAAAAATAATTTATTAAATGTTGTGGATTATCAGCAATTAGTATAGAACTTGTAATAAAGTATACTGGCATCATTGAATCATTCCTAAATTGATAAATTGAAAATCGTTTTGGAATTTCTTTTAAAAATAATTCAGCAATAGGTAATTTTTGAATTACATACTTAGATGCAAATATTCTTAATAAATTATTTTTTGGAACTGTACTGAAAAGTACATGTGGTAAATCTTTGTCAAATATTTCAATTGATTGAAACTCTGGAAACAACGTATTTAAAATGAAATAAAGTTTCTTTATGGCTTCTTTAGTAAGTTGTATTGGTTTCATTTTAAAATAGTTTTGTTAAAAATTTTATAATATTACAGATGAGGAATTTATTTTAAATTGTCAAGGCGATCTACCGCCATAGACATTTATTACAAATATTTCCTTTATTAAATAATTATAAATTGTTTTACTATTTTCACTAATATTTAATATTTTATTTAAAATTATGTATTTATTCTTTCTATTAAATACAACTATTTCTTTTTTAGTATTAAATATAATAAACTTACTTAATAGATTATTGTAAAAATAATTGGTTTTATTTAATACATATGACATTATAGAATTTGGTTTTTCTAAATAATTAGTAACTACATCAGTATAAATATACTCTATATCTGCAGTTAAATCATTTGTTTTAGTAATTACAAATTCTATATTGTCATCTTTTTCTAAAGCACCATAATCTGCATAAGATTTTGTGCTAAAAAGTAGTATTAGTACTACTAATAATATTTTTAATTTCATGACAATAATAGTTTTTGGTTAAATTAATTCAGGGTCTATATAAATACCTTTTTTATTTAAAGCTCTTATTTTTCTGGTTTTTCTAGCTTCAAATGATTTTTCCATTCTATTAAAATTTGTTGAATATTCTAGTACTCCAAATTCTAATTTAGGTGAAAAATCAAAGGTTTTTAAACCCAAAGTTATTGGTTTTGACATTATAAATTTAATTGTTTTTTTAAATTATCTTTCTCTGCTTTCACTTTTTTACATATGTTTTTCAAAGTTTTCAAATAATTCTTATCTAGGTCTTCAAGTTCTTTTTTTGGATAAATATAATTATCATCCAATATTCTATTTTTGACTCTATGTATAAGTTTTTTAATATTTGAATATCTATGCAAAGTTACACAGTAAATACATCCACATCCAATAGTATCTCCAGATTTATCATGATATTTAGCATGTATATTTCTATCAAATCTTAATACAGTTTCTATATGTGTCTGTATAGCTATAGAAGAAATTAATTCTTCTGGAGATACGTCGACGTTTATTAAATTTTGAGATTTCATCTTATTTTAAAGAATTACAAAATATTTCGAATTTTTCCCAATCTCCTGTTTTAATCCAAGAGTTATAGGCATTTACCATGTTGTTTATTTTAGATATGGCATTTCGTTTCTTATTTGCCATTTCTTTACTATAGATTAATTCTCCGTTATCTCTGGCTATAAGTTTGTCAGTATATCCAGGATGTAAATCTGGTTTTATACTTTCATTAGCATCTAAAGCTTTACGATACTTATCGTAAAAATCTTTTAAAATAGGAATTCTTCTAATTTTCTCTTCTTCCTTTACTTTTTCTTCTACAACAGAGATTAAGTCTTTTGCACCTTTTTCGGTATTTAATTCTTTCTCTATTTTTGAATTCATATTCCAAGGAAGCGGTGTAATGTCTGTGAGATTTTTATTAGAAGAATTTTTTTTAGTTTTGGTTTTGTCGTCCATTTCGATGTTATTTTTATTGGTTAATATCTATTCTTAAGTATTATCCTATTAATTTTACATGTAAAGCCACAACACCTTTTTTGTTTTTTGGGTGACTTCCTAATTGAAATTCTACATTACATCCTTCGGTAATGTCTTCGGATTCTAATGCTGTTTTATGAAAAAAGATTTCTTCCATTTCTCTATTTTCTCCTGTTGGCTTAATAAAGCCAAAACCAGCATTTTTTTCCGGGTAGGAAACTACAATTCCTTTAAATTTTGCAGGTTCAGATTTTTTGTCCATTTTCTTACTTAATTTAAAAATTAATACTTAGACTTTTTTAAGGTCTTTATAAAACTTCATGATGGTATCTTGTAAAGTATCAGCTTTAGCAAGCAATTCATCATACATTTTTTCAGCTTTTTTATATTCTTTGTCGTTTAAAGCTGAAGCAGTCATTTTACAGTCTCTTTCATCTAAAAATAATCCTGTAAAATCCGAAGATATTTCATAAGAATTATTATCCTCCTCTTCTTTTTCTACAGAAGGGTTGAGAATAAAATTTCCATTTTTAGGATTTCTTACGATTCCATTATCTAATGGAAGTTCTTTTGCATAATGATGAATAAATTCACTTGAAATTCTATCATCTACTAATTCTTCTTCCACTATAAAAACTTTTCCTAGTCCAATACTTAAATTGGCTGGTTTTATATATCCTTTTTCCATGATACTTTTTTTATTGATTTGGTTTTTAATAAAACTTTATTTAATACTTTTATTAGTTTGGGGTTTTTTATCACATACTTTGGATTAATCACTTTTGAATTCTTATTTGCAGAATTCTTATCTATCATTAACCAATCTGTATATGATATATTAGGGTTTATCGAAATGTTTCTAAACATTCGAAAAGCAAAAAATCTTTTGGTTTTGTACTTATTAAAAATCCAAAATTTCTTACCTATTAGTCTTTTTTGGGTTATATCTATGATTATACCCGATTTATTAATTACAATGCTGTTCACTTTATATTTCATCATGACTTGATTTAAAATACTGATTGGTACATTATGTATAGCATGTTACATATGTATCAATATGGCCTATTATATCTTTATGTCTACAAACGTCTGACTTGAAGATAGTCCATAGTTGATTGTAGTACCAATCAGTAATTAATACTTAAACTTTTTTTAATTAATACTGTTCTCATTTTTTAAGTAACAGTTCTTTTTTTTTCTCCATAATTGTAGCTACTTCGTAGTCGTACACAGACAGACATTACAATTATGTACTAATTTACAGTGTAATACTGTTAGTAATTTACTTGATAAAATGAAATGAAAAATAATTGATAAGTAATTTCGCATATACAACATGCAATAATTACTCACTAGATAATGTAATATTATAATACAACTGCTTATAAAAAGCACCAACCCTCTGACTGCCTCATTGTATTATTAATTACATTTAAGGGTATCACGATTCCACTCTTTCGAATGTCTTAGTAGCTCTCGTGACGAGCGTAGAAATAAATGACAGTTCTTTTTTTTCAATTTGTCTTTGTTAACCGGTAATCAGGAAGTACTGTGAAAACAAAACCTGACGACCTAAGATGCTTAATAGTTATTAAAAATTTTGACAAATTTTGTTAACTTTTATGTAAAAATATAGTCTGTGTTTGCTCTTTAATGTGTACATGCACAAGTGCTTTACACGAGGGACTTACAGACGCATTTACATTGAAAAGTATATAAGCATCTAATTGTGTGAATATCTAACAAAATTGGCACGTCATAGTCTAGTTTGGACCTAAACTACTAGTTAGATATTCTGTTGGGGGTAATATTGTACCGACTTAGGGATACGATCCCTACGATCTTTCAAGGCATATAACACTAAATGAATAAATGCATATTCCTAGATCAAGTCGGCTCTGTCAACCATAACGAGTTTAATTTTTTTATTGGTTGTTAGATTTAATTAATATTAAATACTCGTCATTTTCTGATAGTACAGAACATGGTTCTTTAATGTAGCTTGGCAATGTTTCTCTAGACTCTTCATCTTCTGGTATACTTTCTTTAATAAATTCTCCTGTATTTAAAGAGAGTACCCATAAATTACCTTTAGAATCTTCTATTTCAGCATATCCATTAAGTAAATCTTTAGTACCAAGAACAAAATTACTTAAATTAAATTCTTTAACTGGCACATTAAATAAAGCTAATAGTGTATTAGCCGTATAATTTACTTGGTGAATGTACTCATTTTTCTTTCTAATTAAAGAGTTTTTTAAATGTGATAAACCAATTTCTGCCACATTTATTCCAACGATGGAAGCTACACGATTCTGAAAATTATCAGATTCTTGCAACAATCTTTTAATTATGTTAATTTTTTTAGAACTATTAATTAACTTTTCAATTTGTTGATTAATTTGTATGTACTTATTCATAACTTTTAATTAATTAAAAAGGCAAGGAATTATCCCTGCCTTTATTAGGTTAATATTATTAATTACTTCTTATTGTTTTTTAACCTTTTTTTAGTTTTTTCAATTACTTTATCTACAAACTCTTCTCTCTGTTTTTTCACTTTTTCTTCCTCTAATTGGCTAACTTCTCTAAATTTAATAATATTATCTGACATGCAAATAAATTCATCTTGTACAAAGTCAAATATGCTATTATTTTTAGAGTCTTCAGGCCAAATTACATATTTTGTAGTAGGTTCTTTACTTTTAAAAGTATTTACTTCGGCAAAAACTATTTTTCCTTTTGGTACCGCTCTTTTTTTGTTTACTGGCTTCAATTTAGTCAGTTCAAAAATATTGAACTTTTCTTTTAATTCATTTATTAAAGAATGTGCCTCTTTTGAAGTCATTCCTATATAAATGAATATGTAATTAGTTAAATAATTTACAGCCTCTAATCTTTTTCCTAATTGTAACATATGGGAAATAGATTTCCTTACTAATCTACTCAATGGAGTAGACTCCTCATCATCTTTTAGTAAATCTTCAGGTTGTAAATTCTTCTTAATGGAAAAAGTAGCCATTTTATTTTTTACTTGATCTTGTTCATAAACATTTGAATAAGAGCGTTCTGTTGCTGGAATTTTAGTTTTTTTATCCGCAGTGAATTTTTTCTTAGCTGGTTTACTTTCCAGTCTTGATAATTGTTCCTTTATTTGTCTTGAATAACTTTCTTTATCTGCAGAAAGTTTTTTGGTATCAAGTTCAACAGGAATACAAACTCCATGAGTAGATACAGTTTCTAAAGCTAATTCAATTGCTTTACTTAGCAATTCTTTTCTATGATGTTTCATAGTAATAGCTTCATCATCCTTACCTTCATGTCGTAATTCAGAGATTTCCATTTGTTGTAGATTCAGCAGCTCTACAATAGCTGTTAGTAACATCGGTGTATTTAAAATCTTTTGGTCTTCCATGGTTATTGTTTTTAATTGGTTATAATTAGATTTTAGCACACCTTTTCCTTACTTACTTAAGTTCTTCTTTAACTATTTCTGTTAAAGTTTTAATATTTACTGCAGGTGGTATTGTTCTTACATAATATGTAATTATATTTTTTACAGTAAGATCTTTGTCCTCACCACCACTTTTTTTAAAATTCCCTATTATTTCCCTTACTTTCTTTTTAACGATATTCAAGACATAAGGGTGATCTTGTTCGTCTACTTTAGAGATGTCGTGCAATCTGAATCCATATGTATTAAGTATGTGAGCCTCAATATTATCTAAATGTGCTAATTCATTAGCTATTTTAGATTTTATGGGTTCTTCTTTAATTTCTTTTAATTCACTTCTAAATTCCTTTATTAATGAATCAAAATACTTAGAAATAGATTTTGCACTTACTAATTTAGGCATTTTATTTGATATACTGCCTTTTCTTTTATTTTCAATTTTTCCTATTAGGACTGTTAACCAATGATGTTTAGCTTTTGCATCTTCATCATCAGTTAGCAGATATTTTTTACTATATTCTAAATTAAGTCTTTTTAGTAAACTTAATAGAGCTTGTCCATATACTAAGTCACTGGAAGTTAATCCAGGCACTAATAATTTTCTATCTGCTTTATTCAATTCAATAGAACAGCCCTCACTTAAATTAAATACAATGTAAGGTTCTTTTTTATCATTCATGGTTAATTGTAATTTTAGTTAAAAAGCAGGGACTTTTTACATCCCTGCTAACAGTTTTTCGTACTGATTACGTGTTACGCAACTTCTCTTAGAAGTTGAATAACAGGTGTATTAAAGTTTCCGTTTAAGGAATAATCACTCACTACTAATCGGTTATTAATATTATTATCGGTCAAAACCAGGTCGCCCCCATGGGATAATATCCTAATAAAGTAAGTCTAGTGGACAATATTAAAACTGTCTATAGATCCGTATAGTATAACGGGGCAATTTACATCTTATGCTCGAAGAGGCGCTCTTTATGAGTATTAGGATATTATACGGCTTGCCTAACAGGCGATCGTTAATCAATCCTGTTAGACTGATATTTTAAAATATACACACTTAGTTGGACTTGAACCAACGACCACGGTTTATCAGCCCGTCGCTCCTATGCTCTTCTGAGACGTATAAGTGTGTATAATAGTGGAGGCGGCGGGAATCGAACCCGCGTCCCTAACAATGTATTAATAACAGAGTGATTAAATTTTAAAAGTCTTCAAGTAATATTGGTATATTGACAGTAAATCCAAGTTTCTTATCTTGTAGTTGTAATTGCATCTTAGGTTCTTCTGGTGCAAATGCTTTACCTAAAGCATATGGCGCATAACCAATCATAGAACCGTTTACAAGGCATTTTGGTAGAGATATATATGAATGCCAATGACCTATACCTCTCATATCTGCATCAATTACATCATTAATTTTTGATAACCAACGCATAAGCGGTACCATAACTCCTCCAATTCCTCCCATATAATTAAAATGGTCTCCATGAGAAAATCCCCATTTTTTATCATATATATCTATGTAGGCAAATTCTGATTTAGGAATTACAAACTCGATATTTTCATATCCAGTTAAATGATCTTTAAAGGTTTTCTCTAACCTTTTATACATTAACCATTCATAAGAATTTTTGTAGCCGGTTGCGAATTTTTTCCTATGACTTGTTCTACCATGATTACCTCGTATTCCTACGATAATTATTTTTTTAAAAGCGCCTTCATTAGCTAACAATTTAATACCAGATGTCATTAAATCTAATAATATGTTAGCAGCTTCTGTTGGTGACAGGGAGTTATTTTCCATTAATTCTTCATGAATATAACCTGTTATTAAATCCCCTAAAAAGGTTAATACCAAATTATTAATTTCATGTTCTGCTTTACGTTGCATTCGTATTACATAAAGAAGTCTTGAAAAATATCTTGTAAATCTTTTTATGAATGTTTCTAAATTGTATTCATTTAGTCCATCCATTACTTCTTTTTTGACTGTTTCTTCAGCATGTACATCTCCACATAAAGCGATTGCAGTACTTTCTGACTTCATTTCAGGATCTGCTGTTACTTTAATAGATTCCTGTAAACCTTTTGTGTGATTTAAGGCAAACATATAGCTTAATCTTTGATCAGCTAAATTTATTTCTTGTAATAAACCTTTTACACGTTTTCTTTCTGTATATAAATCTGTTTTTATTGCAGAAATATTATTTTTAACTGACCAATCTGGTACAATAGCATCTTTATTATTAAGTGCAAATATATAACATGCTGCATGACGTTCTGATAAAAATGGGAACTGTCTTTTTAGATAAGCTGCTGTTAATTTTTTATTCTTATCTTCAAAGAATTTAGATGTTTTTAATATTTCTTCCCATAAAGTTTCATCAAATTCTAATTTTTTTGATTCCATGATTTATAGTTTTTGGTTATAATTTTTCAGTGTTAATTCCAAATTCTTCTAATATTTCTTTAGTGAATTGCGCCATATCATATATGACAGAGTCTTGACATAGTGGTTCTCCAGACATATTTTCTTCAAAATATTCTTCTGCTTTTCTTTTAATTATTGATTTATTTTCCTCATTCATAATTAATTAGTTTTAATTAGTAGTCCGTGCAGGATTCGAACCTACATTTC
>DATFIM010000066.1 GCA_035270125.1 Halanaerobiales bacterium
ATAAGAGATATTTTTACAATGGGAGCAAGACCAATTGCCAGCCTTAACTCACTTCGTTTTGGTGAACTTGATGATGAACATGTTCGTTTTTTATTTGATGGTGTAGTTGAAGGAATAGCAGGCTATGGAAACTGTATTGGGATTCCAACTGTTGGTGGAGAAGTATATTTTTCAGATTCATATAAAGAAAACCCACTGGTTAATGCGATGAGTGTTGGTTTAATGGACCAGGAAGATATTTCTACTGGAACAGCTAAAGGTGTAGGTAATCCAGTTATGGTTGTTGGTGCTACTACCGGTCGTGATGGAATCCAGGGAGCAAGTTTTGCTTCTGATGAACTAACTGAAGAATCTGAAGAAGATAGACCTGCTGTCCAGGTTGGAGATCCATTTATGGAAAAACTTTTACTGGAAGCTTCTCTTGAATTAATCAAAACAGGAGCACTGGTAGGTATTCAGGATATGGGAGCAGCCGGCCTTACAAGCTCATCCTGTGAAATGGCCTCCCGTGGTGGAGCAGGTATTGAATTTGATATAGATTCAGTACCTAAACGAGAAGAAGGAATGACTCCTTATGAAGTGCTTTTATCAGAATCACAGGAGAGGATGTTAGTTGTCCCCAAAAAAGGTAAGGAAGATTTGGTTAAAGAGATTTTTGAAAAATGGAACTTAAAAGCAGCTGTAATTGGAAAGGTAACCGATGATGGTATGCTCAGAGTTTTTAATAAAGGAGAGATTGTAGCAGAAGTTCCAGCAAGTTCACTTGCTGATGATGCTCCAGTTTATGAAAGAGAATCAAAAAAACCGGAATATTTAGATGAATTGCAGTCTAAAGATGTAAATGACTTTTTAGCTGAAGAAAAAGAAATTGATTTTAATGATAGACTTCTAAAATTAATGGAAAATCCTAATATAGCGAGTAAAGAATGGGTATATGAACAGTATGATCATATGGTTAGGACAAACACTGTAGTCCATCCAGGTTCAGATGCAGCAGTACTCCGAATAAAAGGAACAAAAAAGGGACTTGCTATTTCTACTGATTGTAATAGCCGTTATTGTTATTTAGATCCAGAAAGAGGTGGAAGTATTGCAGTAGCAGAAGCAGCTCGTAATGTAGTATGTTCAGGAGCAAAACCACTGGCAATTACTGATGGACTTAATTTTGGGAATCCTATGAATCCAGAAATTTTCTGGCAATTTGAAAAATCAGCTGAAGGAATTTCTAAAGCCTGTGAAAAATTAGGGACACCGGTTACAGGTGGAAATGTAAGTTTTTATAATGAAAGTCCTAAAGGGGCAGTTTATCCTACACCTATTATTGGTATGGTAGGTTTAATGAGTGATGTAGAAAAAGCTGTTACTCAGGATTTTAAAGATGAAGGAGATATTATTTTTCTGATTGGAGAAACTAAAGAAGAACTTGGAGGAAGCGAATATCTAAAAACTTTTTATGATAAAGAAGAAGGTAGAGTACCTGAAATTGATATTGATTTAGAAAAAGATGTACAGGATTTTGTATTAAATGCGATTGAAGCTGGAATAGTAAAATCTGCCCATGATTGTTCAGAAGGTGGACTGGCTGTTAATCTTGCAGAAAGTTGTATTAATGGAAATAAAGGAGCTGAAATTGATTTGGGAAAATCTTCTTTAACTGATATTGCCAAACTTTTTGCAGAATCACAGAGTAGAATTGTAATTAGTATAGCTAAAGATGATCTAGAAAATCTGGAAGAATTAAAGAAAAACAGTAATTTAAATATAGAAAAATTAGGTGAAGTAAAAGGTGAAAACTTAAAGATAAATAATCTAATCGATTTACCACTAAAGGAGCTGAAAGCAAGATGGAAAGAAAGTATAGCATCCAGAATGAAAGCTTAGAGCTCAATAATAATCAAAAATTGACTGATGACAAAATGGCTGAAGAGTGTGGAGTTTTTGGAATTTATAAACCAGGAGAAGGTTATGATGCCGCCAATCTAAGTTATCTTGGACTTCATGCTCTTCAACATAGAGGTCAAGAAAGTGCAGGAATTTGTGTAAATAAAGATGGAAAACTTGATTTATTTAAGGATATGGGTTTTGTAAATAATGTATTTGATGATCAAATTTTAGATTCACTTAAAGGAGATATGGCTATAGGTCATGTTCGTTATTCTACTACCGGTTCCAGTAAATCAGTTAATGCTCAGCCTCTTTTAACCAATTCTATTAAAGGGGAGCTGGCTTTAGCTCATAATGGAAATCTTGTTAATGGTCAGCACCTTAGAGAAAAACTGGAAGGTCTTGGCTCTATTTTTCATTCTGATCTGGACACAGAAGTTATTGCTCATTTGGTATCCCGTTCACTTAAAAATGAAATGATAGAGGCTTTAAAACAGAGTTTAAGTCAGCTTAAAGGAGCTTTTAGTTTGGTTGCCCTTACTTCGGATAGTCTGGTAGCAATTAGAGATCCCCATGGTTTTCGCCCTCTTTCTTTAGGAAAGATTGGTGATGGTTATGTAGTTGCTTCTGAGAGTTGTGCTTTTGATGTGATTGGAGCAGAATATATCAGAGATATAGAACCTGGAGAGATGATTGTTATTAAT
>DATFIM010000067.1 GCA_035270125.1 Halanaerobiales bacterium
CATCACCAAAATAGGGAGGTTCACCTATTTCTTTAAGTTTATCCACCTTTTTTTGATCTCCAGCTCTATTAGCTGCTTCAAGTACATAGTTATACATATATTTATCGGTTTCTTTTACATTTACCATCTGAGCTGCCCCAATATAAGCATGAAATTGATCGGGATATTTTACTACAGCTTTGGTACCAATAATAGTACCCCAGGAATGGCCTAAAAGATATATTTTTTCTTTGTTAAATCTAGCTTTTAGATAATTTGTTAGTTCATTTATATCTTCAACATACTGTTCTACTTTCATATTATCTCTATCTTTTATAGCAGGATATGATTTACCACAACCACGCTGTTCCCAATTTACAACGATAAAATCATCTTCTAAACCTTTATTAAATTCTAAAAACCTACCTAATTCACTTGATCCAGGGCCACCTGAAAGCATTAACAAAACTGGGTTGTTAATATTTTGTCCTCTAATAACTAGCCACTGGTCTACTCCTCCGAGTTTTATTTTTTCCATTTCTGCTACACTATTTTCAACAAGTTCTCCTTCAGAGTTTACTATATTTTTGGTCTTGGCTGGCCAAAATATTAAAATTCCTAAAGTAATAAATAGTATTCCTAGAAAAATAAGCAATTTGTTATTTTTTATTTTCAACAATTTATTTCCCCCTATCAAATTTATTTGTGTATTTATATATAATTGTCCATTAATAGTTATTATCCTTCTATTGTTACTATAATATTATTTATTTAGTAAATTTAATCTATTAAAGATGATAAATTCAATCAAGTTTATAAGTTTTAATGCAGGACTTTTTATACTTACAACTAATATTAACTTATATACTTTTTTTAATAAAATTTGATTGAGGTGAAGAAAATGAAGCTATTAATAAAAATCATCTTATTTGGTGGGATAATAATAGTAGGATTTTTGTTATTTTCTTTTTTATATCATAACTATCAATTAAGAATTGAAGCTGAAAAATATCCTCCACCAGGAAAGTTAGTTGAAGTAAATGGCCATAAGATGCATGTATTTACTGAAGGTAACGGTGAAATTACTCTAGTATTTATGGCTGGTGGTGGTACAAGTAATCCCACTATAGATTTTAAACCTTTATGGATGAAATTAACTGATAAATATAGAATAGCAGTAGTAGAAAAAGCAGGTTATGGGTGGAGTGAAACTTCCTCAAATTCAAGAGATGTAGATATAATGCTTGAAGAGACAAGAAAAGCTTTAAGACAATCAGGTGAAGAAGGGCCTTATGTACTTGTAGCCCATTCACTTTCAGGATTAGAAGCAATTTATTGGGGGCAGAAATATCCTAATGAAATACAGGGGATTATCGGACTTGATATGGCAGTTCCAGATGTTTATTTAGATTCTTCGTTTGAGTTGCCCAGTAGTAGTGAGTTGAATATAATGTATTTAGTATCAAGAATAGGATTATCTAGATTTATGAGTAGAAAAAATTTAGATAAAAATTTTCCTTTGTTAAAATCTGATGAATTATCTAAAGAGGATAAAGAAAAATTTATATCACTTTTTTACAAAAGTTCTTATACAAAAAACATGTTAAATGAGGTTGATTATATTAAAAAAAATGCAATTAAGGTAAAATCAAAGAAAGTACCTATTAATATTCCTATGTATTTTTTTATAGCTGAGGATAATAATATAAATATAGTACCAAGTTGG
Source organism: Halanaerobiales bacterium (assembly GCA_035270125.1). Lineage (NCBI taxonomy): Bacteria > Bacillati > Bacillota > Clostridia > Halanaerobiales > Halanaerobiales bacterium. The sequence goes on from DATFIM010000067.1 coordinate 1,706, forward strand.
GAAAAGAATTTATCTGAATATATTTCAAAAATAAATTCTGGAAAGAAAAAATTGCTGGATTGTGGACATTATATGCATCATGAAAAATCAGAGATTATAGCAGATGAAATAAAAAAATATATAATTTCAAAAAATCCTTTAAAACTTGAGTGAATCACTATATAATAGAATATAGATTTAGCAAAAAAAATACTAGGAGGAATAATAATTATGAAAAAGAAAATTATTTTTTTAGCACTTATAATGTTAATATTTTCACTTACGATTATAACAGGTAATATTAATGCAAATGAAATGTCTCTAGAAATTGGAATAATGCCAGCAGTTGACTCAGCTCCCATTTTATTAGCTCAGGAAAAAGGTTATTTTGCAGAAGAGGGGCTTGATATAAAAGTTGATGTTTACACAAATGCAGTTAATAGACAGACTGCTTTACAAACTAATAAATTAGATGGGGCAATGACTGATTTGATAGCATTTGTTAATAATGTGAATAATGATTTTCCTGTAAAAATAACTACAACAACTGATGGAAGTTTTCCGATATTAGTAAGTAAAGATTTTAAAGAAAAAGAAGAAGTAAAAATTGGGATGATGGAAGTAAGTGTAACAAATTTTTTAGCAGAACAATTTTTAAAAGATAAATATAAATTAAATAAAATCTATATCCCAGCAATACCTGCTCGTTTGGAAATGCTTAAATCAGGTCAATTAGAAATGGCAGTTATTCCAGAACCACTTGCTTCAACTGCTGAGCTACAGGGATTAGAAAAGAGAATATATAAAAATGACTATGATTATATGCCAGAAGCTATGATTTTTACTGAAACTGCTCTTAGTAAAAAAGATAAAGAAATCAGTATTTTTCATAAGGTATATAATAAGGCAGTAAAAGAAATAAATGAGGATGATCAAGAAGCAAGAGAGGTTTTAATTAAAAGCTTAGATTTACCAATAAAAATAAAGAATTTAATAACAATGCCGGAATACCATTTAACAAGAATTCCAAGTGAAGATTATTTAAATAAAGTAATTGAATGGGTAGAAAAGACTGATAAAAGTCAAATTGAAATTGATTATAATCAGGTAGTGGAAGGGAAGTATAGTAGTCAATGATTAAGGTGAATAATTTAAATTTTGCCTATCAAAAGGAAAAAGTTTTAAAAAATATTAATTTAGAACTTAAAAAAGGAGAAAGTCTTGCTGTAATCGGCCCATCTGGCTGTGGTAAGACTACACTCCTTTATTTATTAGCAGGACTAAAAAAAGCAAAAGATGGAGAAATAAAAATAAATTCAAAAGAAATTAATGGTGTAAGGAATAATACAGCTGTTATTTTGCAGGATTACGGTCTTTTCCCCTGGAAAACAGTTTATCAAAATTTAGCTTTAGGATTAAAAATTAGAAAATTTAATAAAAAGAAGATAAAAAAAACAGTTAATGCTGCTTTGAAAAGACTTGATATATTTGATCTTAAAAATAATTATCCGGCCGAATTAAGTGGAGGCGAAAAACAAAGAGTTGCAGTAGGGCGTTCTCTGGTCATTAAACCGGATTTATTATTAATGGATGAGCCTTTATCTGCTCTGGATGCCCTAACTAGAGAAAAGATGCAAAATTTAATTATAGATATTTATAAAAGAGATAATTTTTCTTTTATAATTGTAAGTCATGATATTGCTGAAGCTGCTTTTTTAGGCCATAAAATTGCAGTAATGAAAGAAGGAAAGATTATTGAAGTTTTAAAAAATCCTCACTTTGGCGAAAAGAACTTGAGAGAAAAAGAAGAGTTCTTTGAACTACAAAAGAAATTAAGAAAGTTAATGATAGTATAAATAAAGGAGTAATAATAAGATGGAAAAAAACATAAAAAGTAATAGTTATGCTTTAATAATCATAATCTTTTGTTGGTACATATTATATTTTACTATTGATTCAGCAATTATTGCTTCGCCTTTAGCAGTTCTAAAAACCTTTATTGATAATTTTAGTTCTGAAATTATACCTCATCTTTTTATGAGTTTATATAGAATAAGCATTGCAGTAGCATTTTCTCTCTTTTTAGGTGTTATTATTGGAATAATTACAGGGATGCACCCCAAAATAGATAAATATTTTGCTCCATTAATATATCTTTTATATCCTATTCCAAAGATTGCTTTTTTGCCAATTTTTATGCTTTTATTTGGATTGGGAGATCTTTCTAAAATTATTTTATTAATTGTTATTGTTATTTTTCAAATTATTGTAACAACAAGAGATGGAGTAAAAGGAATTGATGATAAATACTTTGCTTCAGCTCGTTCTTTAGGTATGAATAAGTATGATATTTATCGGCATTTAGTATTTCCTGCTGTTTTACCTGGAATACTTACATCTTTAAGAATTACTATTGGGACCAGTATTGCTGTATTATTTTTTGCAGAAAATTTTGCTGTTGAATATGGAATTGGTTATTATATCATGAACAGTTGGTCAATGGTTAATTATTCAAAAATGTATAGTGGAATTATAGCTGTAAGTATCCTGGGTTTTTTCTTATTTAAACTAATTGATATTTTAGAAAACAAATTTTGTAGCTGGAAATAAATTTAATCATAATAGGTAAATAAATTAACAGAAGATAATATTAACCTATGATATATTAATAATTGAAATTAAAATAATACGATTAAAAGGAAGGAAGATAAACTATGAAAATAATATTATCACCCAGTAAAACTCAGAATCATCAAAGAAAAAGGAAGGAACAAGGCAAAGATATTTTAAAAGAAGATATGACTAAAGAATTATTTGATTACTTAAAATCTCTATCAAAAAAAGAATTAAAAAAAGAACTTGATATACAGGGAAATCTTTTAGATAGAACCTATGAGCTTTATCAGAATCATAGTTATGAAGACCAGACTATTCCTGCTATTGAATGTTATAATGGAGCAGTTTTTAAACAAATTGAACTAGATAGTTATTCAAAAGATCAGCAGTCATATATGCAAAATAAACTTGTTATTCTCTCTCCTATGTATGGGCCGCTAAGATCAAATACAGAAATCTGGCCTTATAGACTTGAAATGAAACTTAAGCCAAATGGGATTAATCTCTATGAATACTGGCAGGATGTAATGAAAAATTATTTTTCTGAGACAGATTTGATTATTAATCTGGCCTCAAATGAGTATAGTAAAGTAGTTGAAAAAAATTATCAGGGTAAAATAATTGATTTTTATTTTAAAGAGGAAAAGGAAGATGGCAGTCTTAAAACAATTGGTTATTATGTCAAGCAAAACAGAGGTAAACTCTTAAATGAATTGATAAAAAAGCAAATTAATAGTCTGGAAGAAATTAAAAAAATCAATCTTGATGGCTATAAATTTGATGAGGAACGCTCAGATGAAAATAATTTTATGTTTATTAAAAGACCACTTTAAATAGTGGTCTTTTTTTTGTAATCAAGATAAAGCCAACTACTAAGAATTATTAATAAAAATATCATTACTAATGGAATTTGCCAGAGATTTATGTTAATTATATTCCAGCCAAGTAACATAACTGTTATTGAAGTAATAGGGGCTATTATAAAATAAGCTTTTGTATTGTAAAACCAGCCATATGGAAAAAAATGTGCTCCAGTTATTACTGAAAAAAATATTATCATATATTCCGGATTTTTCGAAAAAGCCCAAAATAGTATAGGAAAATACATTAATTGAGCTAAATTTAAATATAGTCCAAGTTTTCCTAAAGGATTATCATTTGTATTCCAGTCAGCTTTAATTATTTTTGAAATAAATATTGATAATGGAAACATAAGACCTGTAGTATAAAAAGTAAATAAATTTTTTCTTATTATATCTAGTGGAGTAGAAAATATAATAAGTATAATTAACCAGATAAAAGTAGCAGCGAGCAAAAAGGGTAAACCGTTTTTGCTTCTTACAGAAAGTTGATTTCTTAATTCATTAATATTATTCACTTTCATTTCCTCCTTAAATTATCTTAATTATAAAAATTATTTTTTAATGAGATGATAAACTGTATTCTACTTTAATAGTTAATATTTGTCAACTATATTTAATAAATATTAAAGGAATTATATTATTTATAGCGAATTATATTAAGGCGTAATAATATCAAATACGAATTCAAGGGGGAAAATTACGCATGACAAAAACTATAATTAAAACTAAAATTCACATTATATTTTCCATATTTTTAATAGGATTTATATTTATGGGGAATGGCCTATTAGAAGACTCTTTTGTATCAGCTAAGGATACAGAATACATACTTGAAAAAAATAGCCTTCCAGATAATTGGGAAATAAAAAAGACAATAATTGTCCCTGATAATTATCTGGACAAATATAGCAAAAAGCTTAATGGAGAGATTATATCT
>DATFIM010000068.1 GCA_035270125.1 Halanaerobiales bacterium
CCCATTTCTCTAAAAGACTTTATAACCTGTAAATATAGGTCATTTACTTCTGCTAAATCTATTTTTGCATTTACTATTTCCCCAGTTTGAACTTTATCTTTTCCAGATTTATTGGCCAAAATCTTTTCAATAGCATGCATGAATTGACCTCCCCATTAATTATAATGGTCTTAAAACTTCATATGTTTCTTCTTTATCATTCTGACAGGTAGTAAAAATATAACCAAGCTCATTAAAATTTTCATCAAATCCAAAAACTTTATCAACCTTTAATTTGCGACAAATAACAAGTGATGTACAGTCAGTATAGCTTAAATTATAATCACTAAACTTTCGAAAAATATCATTAGACTCTTTAGCAATCTCATTAGAAACCCAGCAGGTTTTTAACTCTTCATTTTTTTCTGCCTTTTCCCATAAATCCATTACTTTTAATGCTGTTTCATAATCAATATTTTCTCTAAGCCAGCTAATTGTTTCATCTTTGATATAATCAGTTGTCACCAAAGTTACATTATTTTTACGGAGTTTTTTAAGATAATTGGCAGCTTTTGAGTGATTTTTGTCATTTCTATTAATAATGGATATCCATCCTCCACTATCCACAAAAACTTCATTCATTATCTTCACCTCCATAAAGGGTTTGGTCAGGATTTTCTGATCCATCGTCATCTTCCCCATCGGCAATACCAATTAAATTTAAAAGAGGATCATTTTTTTCTGTATTATAATCTTCAATATATTCCTTAATTGCTTTTGTAATAATTTTTTCCTCTGAAATATTTTCGGAGTCTGCAATTTTTCTAAGCCCATCAGCAAGTTCTTTTTCAATAAACACTTCTTTTTTAGGCATTTTCTCAACTCCTTTTTAGTATATCTTTTCTACTTTTATTATATAACATTTTTTTCATTTATTAAATTAAAATAGGCTCTTGTTAAAATAAATACTGTAAGAGGAAAACTGACAAAAACTCCAAAAACAAAAGAACCACCTATACTATTGATTATAATTATTAAAATTAACCATCCTATTAGTTTAATAGTATTACCTTTGGTTAATTTTACACTCTTTTTTAAAGAAGCAACTGCTTTTTCTTTTTTATCAAAAACTATAAATTGACTTAAAATTAATCTACTATTTATAAAAAGCAAAATTATACCTGAGGCAAAAGTTATAAATGTAGCTAAATCTCTATAATAATTTTCAGTGGCTAAAAATACTAGAAAAATAGTTCCAAGCATTACAAGAAAATTAATTAAAACTATCAAAAAATATGTACCTAAAAAACTAAAAATATTTTCTGAAAAATTTATTTTTTTCAATAAAATATCATCCCAATTAATACTCTCTTTCTCATAAATAAGCAAATTTAGTTTAATAGCATATACAGATATAACCAATACAAAACCGGATGATAATAAAAATCCGATAAAAATTGATCCTGTTAGTTCAACTATTGCTGGTGTATAATAACCAAAAGCACTTCTCATAATCTCTTCAAAAAATACAAACCCAACAATCATCAAGATTAATGAAAATATTCCGATTAATATATGTCCCCAAAACTTTGAAAACCCTGTTTTGTTTTTTGATACTTCTTCATATGTCCAGTCCTTATCTTCTTCAGTATTTTCATAATTTATTTTTTGACCACAATTAGCGCAAAAATTAGCTTCATTTTCCAGTTTTTCACCACAATTACTGCAATAATTATTATTTGACAATTGTCTCACTCCTATTTCGTTTATTTAATATTAAATTCTTTATAACTAAGAAAAGCTCTCACCTTTTTTCAAAGATGAGAGCCTATTTTATATATAAAATATATTTAAACTTCTATTTCTTCTCCTAATTCTAAGACCTGACTATTACAACTAATCTGTTCAAACTTACTGGAAAGTCCTTTAGCCTGGAGAAGTTCCTGTCTTTCGTCTGGATCATAGTGATAGGGTATAGCAAGTTCAGGATCTAATTTAATACAACTTTCAATATATTTTGCAAAATGATCATTAAAACAGGCAGAAAATAATATTTTGATTTCTTCACCTGGATCAGGGAATATAGAGGCATCAGCTGTATGATATAAACCATTGTAAAAATAGGCTACTGATTCATCAGAATTATAACAATCAATATCAATAACTTTTATATCATCTTCTATCTCCTGACCGGCTTCAACCACCTCACCATCAATGTCAAAATTATCATAAACTGATTGAGGTGCATATACTTTTGTTTCAGAATTGCTTATTTCTGCTAATTGTTCAGGGTTAATGTGATCATCATGTTCATGAGTAATTAAAATAATATCTGCTTCAATCTCTGGTTCAACTTTAAAACTAGGATCAATAATTATTTTTTTCTCCCCATCAATTTCTAAGGCCGAATTACCAAGCCAACGAATTTTAATAATAATCATTCCTTTCATTTATTTTCTGTTATCTCTTTGTCTATTATTTTAGCACATATACACCAATTATGAAAATGAATCCACTAATTTTCCTTATTATCTATTTCAATTCCTCTTTCTTTAGCATACTTTCTTAAATTTTTAGTTCTACCAGATTTATATTCTTTCTCAGTATAATCTTTCAGTTTGACTATAATTTTTTCTTTACTCATCATAATCCCTCCAATAACTAATATTAAATTTTTTTATAAATTTACCTAAATTATAGCCTGTTTTTATCAATAACTTATCTGCATTATCAATGGCTTCTTTTAAAGTCATAGGTTTATCTATCACTGAGTAAAGAAAATCTATTCCTTCATCATAAACTTTTTCGGCATCTTCTCCAATAGTGCCAGCAACTGCTATAACCGGCAATTCTTCTTTTTTAGCTATACGAGAAACACCAACTGGAGTTTTACCAGAAGCAGTCTGACCATCTATTTTACCCTCACCAGTTAC
>DATFIM010000069.1 GCA_035270125.1 Halanaerobiales bacterium
AGTATCGAAGTTGAAATAGAAGGAGATATTGATGATAAAGCAATGTCTTCAGCTGATGTTTATTCTGGTTTTCAGGAAGTAAGATTTAAATATAAAATTGATTCTGATGCAGATAAGGATAAGGTAGAAAAACTATATAAAAAAATCGAAGATTTCTGCCCTGTATCTGATACTCTAAGAGAAAAAGTTGAATTAAAAGGAGAGTATGAAATAAAATAGTATAAATAACTAAAGTATAAAAAGGCAGGGTGATTCCTGCCTTTTTAAATAATAAAAATTGTAAAAATATTAATTAAATTCAGGAGGAATGAAAATGGAAAAATTACAAATTAATAATTTAAAGGATTATAATTTTCTTTCAAATTTAGAATTTTCACCTAAAGGTGATAAGCTCTGTTTTATAAAAAAACAGGCTGATATGGAGGAAAACGATTATTCATCTAATTTATGGATTTATGAAATTAAAGATGATAAGCTCTGGAAATTAACTGGCGGTAAAAAAGATAGTAATTTCATCTGGCTTGATAATGAAAATATTTTATTTACATCTAAAAGAAAAGATGACAAAGAAGAAAGTTTAAAACCCAGTACTGAATTTTACACAATAAATGTTAATGGAGGAGAAGCAGAACTTTTTACTGAAATACCTTATGCAGTTCAGGATTTTAAGAAAAATTCCAATTTTTTATTGATAAATATTTTTGCAAATATTGAAGAAAAAACTGAAGAGGAACTTGAAGAAGAAAAAGATTATGAAGTATTAGAAGAAATACCTTTTTGGGGAAATGGACAGGGTTTTACTGACAAAAAGAGAAGTCATCTTTTAAAATTAGATTTAGAAGATAAAGAATATAAAAAGTTAATAGATGGAAATAATAATATATTAAATTTTGATCTCAAAGAAGATAAAGTAGTTCTCAATATGAAAGAATTTGATGATAAAATGGAACTTGAGAGTGAACTTTATTTATATGATCTCAAAAAAGATTACTTAGAAAAGCTGACAGAAGAAGAACTGGAAATAGGATTTGTGAAATTCAGGGATGAATCTACTATTTATTTTACTGCTACTGATATGGAAGCAATGGGTGTAAATACCAATCAGGAAATTTATGAATTTGACTTAGGAGCAAAAAAAGTTAATAAGTTAAGTGATAATTTGGATAAAAGTATAGGAACATCTGTAGGAAATGACTCCAGGATGGGTGGAGGAAAAGCCCTGGAATTTGAAGATGATGATTTTTATCTAATTACTACTGAGGGCTATAATTCCTATCTCAATAAATTTGAAGATGGTGAATTAGAAAAAATAGTTACTAAAGATGGTACAGTTGATATGTTTGGTATTAAAGGTGAAAATATTGCCTATATAGGATTTAGAGGAAACAAATTACAGGAACTTTATTTATATAAAGATGGAGAAGAAAAACAGGTTAGTGAATTTAACAAAGGTGTATTAAAAGATAAAATGATTTCTACTCCCGAACATTTTAAAGTTGAAGTTTCTGATGGAGAAGAAATCGATGCCTGGATTATGAAACCTATAGGATATACAGAAGGAGAAGAATACCCAACTATTTTAGAGATTCATGGTGGACCTAAAGGAGCCTATGGTGAAATATTTTTCCATGAATTTCAAATTTTAGCTAATGAAGGATATGCTGTGGTTTATTCTAATCCCCGTGGTAGTTCCGGTCGTGGAAATGAATTTGCTGACATTCGTGGTGATTATGGTGGAAGAGATTATAAAGATTTAATGGAAGTTATGGATAAAGCTTTAGAAAAATATGAGTTTATTGATGAGGATAAATTAGGAGTTGGTGGTGGTTCTTATGGTGGATTTATGACCAACTGGGTAATTGGTCATACTGACCGATTCAAAGCTGCAGTTTCACAAAGGAGTATATCTAATTGGATATCTAAGTTTTGTACAACTGATATCGGTTATTTCTTTGTTAAAGATCAATTTGCAGGAGCAACTCCCTGGAGTGATATGGAAAAATTATGGGATGGATCACCATTAAAATATGCTGATAAGGTAACTACTCCTACTTTATTTATCCATTCTGAAGAAGATTATAGGTGCTGGCTTCCAGAAGGAATACAAATGTTTACTGCTCTCAAATATCATGATGTTGATAGTAGACTATGTATGTTCAAAGGTGAAAACCATGAGCTTTCTCGCGGAGGTAAACCTGAACACAGGGTCCGTCGATTAGAAGAGATGGTAGATTGGTTTAATAAATATTTAAAAGAATAAATAAAATAAATAACCTTTGATAATTTTGACTGAGGAGAAAATTCATTTTTCTTCTCAGTTTTTTTATTTGACATAAAAAGATATTATAATTAAAATATTAATAACAGTTATTAATTAGCAAGAGGTGAATTGAATTTGAAGTTTAGAAAGCTTTCTATTGTTTCAATTTTTTCAGCTTTAGCTTTTATTATTATGATTTTTGAAATAAATATACCTATTTTCCCATTCTTTTTAAAGTTAGATTTTAGTGAAGTTCCAGCCATTATTTTAGCCTATTTATTAGGACCAATATATGGTGTAATGGTTGTTTTTTTGAAAAATTTATTACACTTATTTATCTCATCAAATATGGGTATTGGTGAGCTTGCCAATTTTTTGGTTGGTGCTTCCTTTGTAGCTTCATCTGCTTATTTTTATCAAAAAAGAAATTTATCTTATCTTTTTTCGTCTTTAATTGGCACTTTAACAATGGGGATTACATCAATTTTAGTAAATTTATTTGTAATTATTCCTCTTTATAAAAATGTGTTAAATTTACCCTTTGAAAAAATATTGGCATTAACTGAAAAAGTCAATCCTTATGTCAACAATTTATTTACTTATCTGACTTTAACAATTTTTCCTTTCAACATTTTAAAAGCAGCTCTTATTTTACTTATTAGCTATTTTATTTTTATTCGTATCAAAAAAATAAATTATTTAAAATAAGAGGAGGAATAAAATAATGAAAAAATTATCTTTATATGATGAAATATTTTCTGAAGTTGAAGGTGATGTTAAAGACTTGGGAAAAGATGCTGATGAAGATGTTTTGGATTCATTTTCTTTAAAATTTGAAACTAAAATTCCCAATATGGAAAAAATGTGTTACATAATGGAAAAGGTTTTATTATCCAGAGGTGAAGGGGCTACAGTTTATGCTGGATTCCAAAAAGTATCCAGAGCAGAAGCTATTTGGGATAGATATTTAGATATAGCTGATAATGTTGATCAGGTCTATATTTTTGGAGAAAATGATGCTTCACTTAAAGAACATCCCAATATAGATTTTGTATATTTGCCTAAAAATCATCCTTTAGTAAGAGAATGGTTTTTAGTAATTAATAAAAATATTGGTAAGTCAATGATGGTAGCTTATGATTTAGATGGTTTTGGAACTTATGAAAATGAAAAAGAAAGAAACTTCAAAGGGGCTAAAACTAATAATCCAGATAAAGTAAAAAAAGCAGCTAATTTATTAGAGGATTTAGTATAAAAATAATAGAAATGCAGGTGTAAATCACCTGCATTTTTCAGTTTATCTTAAAATAAATTTGTACAGGTGGTGAAAATTAGTGAATAGTTTATATGAAAATTTAAAAAATAAAAGTTCTGCTTTGGATACAAATATTTTCACAAAAGCTTCAATGGTTGCAATGTCTCATTCAATTGAAAATATAATAAGAGAATATAAGCTTTATGCTGATATTTATGTTATTTTTCAAGATTATCAATATTTTTTATATGAAAAAGATCGATATCTTGAATTTGATAAAATTTGTCGACAAATATATGTATTTGCTGAAAATGTACCGGAAAATGCTGATAAGGAATTTGAGAATACAACTTTTGTTGAAATAGATAATAATAGTCCCTTAAGAAAGGAATGGGCAGTAACTGTCTGTCATCCGGATTATAGTGCTGTATTATCTACAAAGGAAGAAAAAAATTTGCAAAGAATTAATAAAGATGATTATAGGATTTTTAGAGGATTTTTGAGTTTAGATGAAAAAACAGCTTTTAAATCAGCAAAATTTTATAAAAAGTTTATGGATAAACGAGGAATTGAAAGTACCTCTAGTGAATGGGATGAAAATAAATTAAGAGATTTAGAAGAAAAAGAAATAGTGGTAGATGAATTAGTAGAAGATAATCAAGAATTAAATAGAGAAATAATGCAGAAGTTATGTGAGGCAGCTGAATTTAGAGATGAAGATAGTATTTATCATGTATTAAGGATAGGTTTTACTTCATCTTTAATTTATAGAGAAATCGGAGCCAGTAAAGAAAAAATCGAAAAAATATTTTTTGCGGCATTACTTCATGATCTAGGTAAAATTGGAATACCTGATTCTATTTTACAAAAACCTGGAAAACTAACAGATAAAGAATATAAAATAATGCAAAATCATCCAGCAATAGGGGCCAAGATACTGGCAGGATCAAATTCAAATATTATGAAAATGGCCCATGATATAGCTTATTACCATCATGAAAAATGGGATGGCAGTGGATATCCCCAGGGAATTAAAGGTAAGGAGATTCCTATTGAAGCTAGGATTGTGGCCCTGGCTGATGTTTTTGATGCTTTATCTTCTAAAAGAGTATATAAAGAAGTTTTTCCCAGAGAAAAATGTGTGAATATAGTTAATTCTGAAAGAAATAAGCATTTTCAGGGAAAATTAGTAGACATATTGTTAAATAATCTTGATGCAGTTTATGATTTTAGAGAGGATTTAAAGGAATTTTCTAAAGGAAAAACAACTCGTGAAATATCCAATTATTTTTTCTCCACTGAATTCAGTATATTTGAATTTTTAAACAAAAGGGAAACTCCTTAAAAGAGGAGGGAGTTTCTCTATTTTTTATTTGACAAAGGTAATTTTTTTGTTATAATAAAACTGACTAGTCAGTACTGATGAAATTTGACCTTAGCAAAGGAGGAATCATTTATGAATAAACTAGCTAAATTTGTAAAAAATCATTCTTCTTTCATTATAGTAATGGTAGCTATCATCACAGTTATTATGGGATATTATGCTTTACAGATAGAAATAGAAGCTGGTATTAAAGATATGTTACCCGAAGATAATAAAGTGGTAGAAAAATATGAAGATGTTCAGGATACTTTTGGTGGGATGGCATTTGCTGCGATTATGCTTGAAGACGAAGAGATTATTGATTCTCCAACATTAAAAAAGATAGAGAATATGACTGCTGAATTAGAAGGAATAAAAGGGGTTAATGAAGTAAAAAGCCTTACAAATATAGAAAAGATAGAAGGGTCAGTAAGTGGAATAGAAGTTAATGAGTTTGTTAAGGATTTACCACAGAATAATGAAGAGTCACAAAAAATCAAAGAAGATCTTTTAAGTCGTGATCAATATTTAGGAAAAATAGTAACTAAAAATTTTAAGTCTACTGTTCTTTTAGCCGAAATTGAGGATGAAGATAAACCGGAAGCAGTTGTTAATAGAATACAGGATGCGGTAAAAAAATATGAAGGTCCTGAAAAGATACATATTACAGGAAGCCCGGTAATGGTAGCTGATGCAACTGACTATATGAAAGATGATTTAAAGAGATTACTACCTTTCGTAATAGGCGTTATTTTGATTATACTTTATTTATCATTTCGAAGTATACGGGGAGTTTTACTGCCAATTTCTACAGTTTTAATCAGTGTAATTTGGGCGGTTGGTCTTCAGTCACTTTTAGGAAAATCGCTTTCACTTGTAAGTACAGTTTTACCTGTTTTATTAGTTAGTGTAGGTAGTGCTTATGCTATTCATATAGTAGCTCGGTATTATGAAGAATTAAAAGATGGAAATGATATTGATAAAGCAGTGGAGAATACAATAAAAGAAGTTGGAATTGCTGTAATTATGGCCGGTGGAACTACAATGATTGGTTTTGCTTCACTGTTCTTTTCTGATTTAGTTATAATTCAGGATTTTGCTTTAGGCACAGCTTTCGGAGTAGGTATTGCACTCCTAGCAGCAATATTATTTATTCCAGCAGTTCTTTATAAAATGAAGGCACCTTCCCATCTTAAAGCTGCCGAAAAAAGAACTTTTTCTACAAATTTCTTTAAAGGAATTTATAAGATAGTGCGTTATAGGAGAAGAACTGTAATTATTTTAGTAATTATTTTAATAGCTTTATCAAGCTGGGTTTTACCAAAATTACAACCAAATACAAATTATATTAGTTATTTCAAAAAAGATTCACCTACTAGAATAGCAACTGAAAAAGTAGATAGCACATTTGGAGGATCCCAGCCCTTAAATGTAGTAGTGAATGGTAATATAAAAAATCCTGATCTTTTAAAAAGAATGAGAGATTTTCAGGATGATATTGAAAATGTAGAAGATGTTAATAATCCATTATCAATAGTTACTCTTTTTAGGCAGGAAAACAGAGCATTAACTGAAGATATAAAAGAAAATGAAGTAATTCCTGAATCTCGAAATAAAATTGCTCAATATTTACTTCTTTTAGAAATGTCAGATAAAGAAATGCTGGAAAGTTATTTAACCTTTGATTATGAAACTGCTAATATTCAAATGACTATGGAAACAATGTCATCTACAGAACAAAAAGAAAAGGTAGCAGAAGTTCGATCCCTTATTGACAAGCATTTTGGTGATGAGTATAAAGTAGAATTGACTGGTATTCCTGAACTTGGAAATGAGGTCACTGACCTTGTTGTTTCCGGCCAGATTAAAAGTCTTATTTCTGCAATTGCCTTTACCTTTTTAGTAACCAGTCTCTTATTAAAGTCTATTAAAAGAGGTTTTTTCTGTTCACTACCTATTGCTCTTACAGTATTGATTAACTTTGGAATTATGGGCTGGTTTGGAATTTC
>DATFIM010000070.1 GCA_035270125.1 Halanaerobiales bacterium
ATTGAATCCCGTTTAGATACAGTTGATGATCTTTATACTATGATTAATAATGAAAAAAATAGAAAGAAAATGTTGTTTTTAAACTTTCTTACTTTATTACTTTTTGTATTATGGTTTTTCATATAAAAAAAGCCCCTTTGATAGGGGCTTTTGTGTTGCTAATATATTTTTACTCATTATCTTCTTTTACTTCAAAATAATCTGCTACATCTTCTAGAAGATCAATAATAGATAGATTTTGAGGACATTTATCAAGACATTCTCCACAGGCAATACAATTTTCTGCTCTCATTTTTGCTTTGAGTCTATTATAAGTATTATTTTTTTCTTCATAATCATCATAAAGATGAGCTTCATTATATAAAGAAAAGTTCATAGGAATATGAACATCATTAGGACAGGGAACACAATAGCCACATCCTGTACAGTTAACAGGCTGCATTTCGCGGAATTTATCTGCAGCTTTTTCTATTAAATCTTTTTCTGATTTATCTAAAGAATTTATACCAGAATTTGAAGCACTCTCTACATTTTCTTTTACCTGTTCTAAAGTGCTCATTCCACTTAATACTACTGAAACTTCTTCTTGATTCCAGAGCCACTGTAGAGCCCAATCAGGAGCAGACCTTTTTTTATCTGCTTTATCCCAGATTTTCTTAATTTCTTTAGGAGGTTCTTTAGCTAAGGTACCTCCTCGAAGTGGTTCCATAACTACTACAGCCAGTCCTTTATCTGCAGCATATTTTAATCCTTTTTGTCCTGCCTGATATTCTGTATCAAGATAGTTATATTGAATTTGACAAAAATCCCAATCATCTTCATAATAATCTACTATATCTTCAAAAAGATCATAATCGTCATGAAAAGAAAAACCTTTATATCCTATTTTTCCTTCTTTTTGAACTTTTTTCAACCAATCCATAATTTCTAAATCTTTACATTTTTGCCAGCGATCTTTACTTAAGGCATGTATTAGATAAAAATCAATTTTATCTACTTCTAATTTTTCTAACTGTTTATTTAAGTATTTGTCAAGGTCTTCTTTATCATCAACAAGCCAGATTGGAAGTTTAGTTGCAACCCTGGTTTTTTCTCTATACCCATCTTTTAAAGCTTTTGCTACAAGCTTTTCACTTTCTTCACCATGATAAGGCCAGGCTGTGTCAACATAATTCACTCCATTATCTATAGCGTATCTTATCATTTCTATAGCTTCTTTTTCTGCAATATTACTACTTTCATCTCCATCAGTAGGAAGTCGCATTGCACCAAAGCCAAGCGAAGATACTTCCCAGTCAAGATTACCAAATTTTCTATACTCCATACGAAAACCTCCTTTGTATTATTAATTGCAAATATATAATAACATATAAAAGGTATTAAAACAAATCAACTTAACATTCGCAAGTTGTTTATTCTACAGGTTTTAATTTTGCAGTAAAATGACGAAGTATTTCAGGTTCATAAGTAAACTCTAAACCTTTTAATTCATCGGTTTTATCTTTAAGAGAGATAAGGCTATCTGCAACTACATCCATGTGATTATCAGTATATACTCTCCTGGGGATTGTAAGTCTTAAAAGCTCAAGAGGGGATTTTAGTTGTTCTCCTGTTTCAGGATCTCTTCCTAAAAGGAATGAACCAATTTCTACTCCTCTTACTCCAGATTCTAGATAAAGTGCATTTGCAAGAGCCTGAGCAGGAAATTGATGATAAGGAATATGAGGTAGCATTTTTTTGGCATCTACAAAAACAGCATGACCACCTGTTGGATACTGAATAGGAATACCACCTTCTCTAAGTCTTTCTCCTAGATAATTTACCTGGCCCACTCTATAATTTAAATAATCATAATCTATACCTTCTTTTAGACCTCTGGCCATAGCTTCTATATCTCTTCCGGATAATCCACCATAGGTAGGAAAACCTTCTAAGGGAACTGTTTTGGAGCGGAGATTATTATAAAGTTCTTCATCATCCTTAATACCAATCATTCCCCCCATATTTAGGATTGCATCCTTTTTGGCACTCATGGTGAAACCTTTGGCATAACCAAACATTTCTTTAACAATTTCTGCAATTGTTTTATCATTATATCCTTTTTCTCTTTCTTTGATAAAATAAGCATTTTCCGCAAATCTAGCAGCATCAAAGAAAAGATCAATACCATATTTGTCAGCAATTTCTTTAACAGATTTTATATTAGCCATTGAAACTGGTTGACCGCCAGCACTATTACAGGTAATAGTTGCAATAATGAAGGCAATATTTTCTTCACCTTTTTCTTTAATGAAATTTTCCAGTTTTTCTAAATCAAAATTACCTTTAAAAGGATGTGATTTCTCAGTATTATAAGCCTCATCAATAACCAGATTTTTAGCTTTTCCTCCTGCCAGTTCAACATGCCCCTTAGTTGTATCAAAGTGCATATTGCTTAATACATATTGGCCTTTTTCTATTAAAGATGGAAAAGCTACCTGTTCTGCTCCTCTACCTTGATGAGTAGGGATTACATAGTTATAGTCAAAAATTTCTTTTACAGTATCCTGTAAGTTATAAAAGTTTTTACTTCCAGCATATGATTCATCACCTTTCATAAGTCCTGCCCACTGATTATCACTCATTGCATTAGTTCCACTATCAGTAAGTAAATCTATGTATACTTCTTCTGATTTTAAAGCAAAAAGATTGTAATCAGCTCTTTTTAGAGCTTTTTCTCTTTCTTGTCTTGGTATTTGTTTAATTCTTTCTACCATTTTGATTTTAAAAGGTTCAGCTTTATAATTTTTATCCATTTTAAATACCTCCCCAAAGTATTATAAATATTCATTAAATTTAATATATAAACAATCTTACCTCATTTATATACCGGTATTATTATACGTTATTAAAGGGTTTAAAATCAAGTTTAACTAATATAATAATGAAAAAATTTACAGAATTATTTGTTATGTCTTAATTTTTTTAAATTTGACAGAGTTTTAGTAGTATAATATACTAAAATAGGATACAACTATAATTAATTTTTACATTATTATATATATGGGAGGGAATTATTTATGTCCAAAAAAATGAAGTCGATGGATGGGAATACAGCTGCAGCACATGTTGGATATGCATTTACAGATGTAGCAGCTATTTATCCTATTACTCCTTCTTCACCAATGGCAGAGATGGTGGATGAGTGGAGTGCCCATGGACGAAAAAATATTTTCGGTCAAAGAGTCAAGCTTACAGAAATGCAGTCTGAAGGTGGAGCTTCTGGTGCTGTGCACGGATCACTTGCTACTGGTGCCTTAACAACTACTTTTACTGCTTCCCAGGGTTTATTACTTATGCTTCCAAATATGTATAAGATAGCCGGTGAATTACTACCAGGCGTATTTCATGTAAGTTCTCGTACTGTAGCAACACATGCCCTATCAATTTTTGGTGATCATTCTGATGTAATGGCTACAAGACAAACAGGGTGTGCAATGCTTGCTTCTGGAAGTGTTCAGGAAGTTATGGATCTTGCAGGAGTTGCTCATTTATCAGCAATTGAAACAAGCTTACCATTTGTACATTTCTTTGATGGATTTAGAACATCACATGAAATTCAAAAAATTGAAGTGATGGATTATGATGAATTAGCAGATCTTGTTAATTATGATGCTGTAAAAGAATTTAGACAAAATGCTCTAAATCCTGAACATCCTGAAACACGTGGTACAGCGATGAATCCTGATATTTTCTTCCAGGCTCGTGAAGCTGTTAATAAGCATTATACAGATGTTCCTGATATTGTAGAAGAATATATGCAGGAAATTTCTGAAATAACAGGTAGAGAATATCATCCATTTAATTATTATGGTGCTGATGATGCAGAATATGTTATTGTAGCTATGGGTTCTGTTACTGACACTATTGAAGAAACAGTTGATTATTTAGTTGATCAGGGAGAAAAGGTTGGAATTATTAAAGTGCATTTATATAGACCTTTTTCTGAAAAATACTTTATGAAAGCACTTCCTGAAAGTGTTAAAAAGATTGCTGTTCTTGATAGAACAAAAGAACCAGGATCTGTAGGAGAACCACTTTATGAAGATTTACGCTCACTTTTCTATGATAAAGAAGATTCTCCAGTTGTTGTTGGTGGAAGATTTGGACTTAGTTCTAAAGATACTACACCAACTGATATTAAAGCTGTTTATGAAAATATCAAAGATGATGATCCAAAAGATGGATTTACAATTTCAATTAATGATGATGTTACTAATACATCATTATCTAATCCGGAAAAAATTCATACTACACCAGAAAGTACTGTTCGCTGTAAATTCTGGGGCTTTGGTTCAGATGGTACAGTAGGTGCTAATAAAAATGCTATTAAGATTATTGGAGATAATACAGATAAATATGCACAGGGTTATTTCTCTTATGATTCTAAAAAATCTGGTGGAGTAACAGTTTCTCACCTTCGTTTTGGAGATGAAAGAATTAAATCAACTTATTTAATTGATGAAGCTGAGTACGTAGCCTGTCATAAAGAGAGTTATGTAGATAAGTTTGATATGGTCAATGATCTGGTAGAAGGTGGAACTTTTGTTCTTAATACTACCTGGTCAGAAGATGAATTAGATGAAAACTTGCCAGCAGAAATGAAGAAATATATAGCTGAAAATAATATAGATTTCTATATTATTAATGCTGTAGATATTGCTTCAGAAGTAGGACTTGGTGGTAGAATTAATATGGTTATGCAGACTGCCTTCTTTAAGTTGGCAGATATAATTCCAGTTGATGAAGCTATTGACTATCTAAAAGATGCTATAAAAGAAACTTATGGTCATAAAGGTGATGAAGTAGTAGAAATGAACTGGAAAGCTGTAGATAAAGCTATGGATGCTCTTGTTGAAGTAGATGTACCTGAAAAATGGGCAGATGCTGAAGAAGAGACTACTGAAGAAGAAGATAATAGACCGGATTTCGTTAAAAATATTCTTGATCCAATAAGCAAACAAAAAGGAGATGACTTACCTGTAAGTGCATTTGTGGAAGATGAAAATGGTAGTTATCCCCATGAAAATGGAGCTTTCCCACAGGGAATATCAGCTTATGAAAAACGCGGTATCGCTATAAATGTTCCAAACTGGCAACCTGATAACTGTATTCAGTGTAATCAGTGTGCTCTAGCATGTCCACATGCTGTAATTAGACCATTCCTTGTTAATGAGGAAGAAAAAGAAAATGCTCCTGAAGGATTTGAAACAATATCAGCTAATGGTAAACAATTAGAAGGATATGAGTATCGTATTCAGGTTAGTCCTTATGATTGTACTGGTTGTGGAGTTTGTGCAGAGGTTTGTCCTGCACCAGAAAAAGCACTTGTTATGACTGAATTTGATAAGATGGTAGAACAGGAAGAAGAAAACTGGAATTATGCAGTTGAAGAAGTTGGTTATAAAGAAGACTTAATGGATCCTGCTTCAATAAAAGGAAGTCAGTTCCAGCAGCCACTTCTTGAATTCCACGGAGCCTGTGCTGGTTGTGGAGAAACTGCTTATGCAAAGTTAGTAACTCAGTTATTTGGTGATAGAATGCTTATTGCTAATGCTACAGGTTGTTCTTCAATCTGGGGTGGTTCAGCACCAACTTCAGTTTATACAACTAATGATGAAGGACACGGACCAGCCTGGGCAAACTCACTATTTGAAGATAATGCCGAATATGGTTATGGAATGTATCTAGGTATGGAACAAATCAGAAATAAGATTGCTGATCTTATGAATGAAGCCATTGAAGAAGATGAAATCGGTGATGATCTAAAATCCGCCTTTGAAAAATGGCTGGATGTAAAAGATCAGGGCGAAGAATCTAAGATGGCTACTGTAAATATGATTCCACTTCTAGATAAATATAAAGATAATGAAAAAGTACAGGAAATAATTGATAAAAAAGATTATCTCACCAAGAAGTCACAGTGGATATTTGGTGGAGATGGTTGGGCCTATGATATTGGTTATGGAGGCCTTGACCACGTAATAGCCCAAAATGACGATATTAATGTTCTCATTTTTGATACTGAGGTTTATTCTAATACTGGAGGTCAATCTTCAAAAGCTACTCCAACAGCAGCTGCTGCTAAATTTGCTGCTTCAGGTAAGAGAGTGAAGAAAAAAGACCTTGGTCAAATGGCTATGACTTATGGTTATGTATATGTAGCCCAGATTTCTCTCGGGGCAAATATGAATCAGGCTGTAAAAGCTATAAAAGAAGCTGAAGCATATGATGGACCTTCTGTTGTAATAGCTTATGCTCCATGTATTTCCCATGGATTAAAAGAGGGTATGAGCTGTAGTGTAGCTCAGGAAGAAAAAGCTGTTAAAGCTGGATACTGGCATCTATACAGATTTAATCCAGAACTTAAAGAAGAAGGTAAAAATCCATTTAGCCTTGATTCTAAAGAACCAACTGAATCCTTTAGAGACTTCCTCTTAAGTGAGGTTCGTTTCTCTGCTTTACAGAAGACTTTCCCTGAAGTCGCAGAAGACCTCTTTGAGAGAGCTGAACAGGATGCTAAAGAAAGATATGAAGCTTATAAGAGATTAGAAAAAGCTTATGAGCCAGATGAAGATTAAAAATAATATAACTTAAAATCTATTTTAAAGATAAATAGAAATTATAGGGTAGCAGTTTTTACTGCTGCCCTTTTTTTTAAATCAAAATTAAAAAGAAGGAGGAGGAAGAAATGAAAAAGGAAGTTGTAATAACTGGTGCTGGTAGTGGTTTGGGGCAGTCATTGGCGAAAAAATTTTCTAAAGAAGGAGCAAAAGTACACCTGATTGGAAGAACAATAAGTAAACTTGAAAAAACAGCTAAAAAACTGGAAAACTCTTTTGAGATTCATCAATTAGATATTCGTCATAAAGAAGAAGTTGAAAAAGTATTTTCAGATATTAATAAAGTGGATATATTAATAAACAATGCTGGATTAGGAAGATTTGGAAAAGCTGAAAAATTAAATAAAAAAGAAATAGATCAGATGATTGACACAAATTTAAAAGGAACAATTTTTTGTACTCAAGCTGTATTAAAAAAGATGAAAAAGGCCAATAGAGGTTTAATAGTAAATATAATTTCTACTGCTGGTAAAAAAGGTAAAGCCACTGAATCTGTTTATTGTGCCAGCAAATTTGGAATTAGAGGTTTTACAGATAGTATTGAAAAAGAATTAAAAGATAGTAAAATTGATGTTAGTGCTTTTTATATGGGAGGAATGAATACTTCTTTTTGGGATGGTATCCTTACTGAAGAAAGGAAAGAAAAGTTTATGAATCCAGCTGATGTAGCAGAAATTATATTTGCAAATATAAAAAATAGAGATAAACTTAATGTAAAAGAAGTTTTAATTAATAGTACTAGATAATTTGATTATCTTAATATAAAATCTTATAATAGATATAGTCTTACAATATACGACATAAACTTAAAATGTTAAGTTAGCAGTTTTAAGTGTAGATGGAGGTTAATATGATGGATTTTAAACCAATTAAAAATGATAAAGTATATGAAAAAGTTATTAGTCAAATAAAAAATTTAATTTATGAAGGTGAAATTGGAAGAGGAGATAAGCTTCCTTCAGAAAGGAAACTTAAAAAACAACTGGGAGTCAGTAGGGCTTCTATCAGAGAGGCTTTTAGTGCTCTGGAGATGATTGGTCTTATTAAGAGTAGGCCAGGAGAAGGGACATTCATTAAAGAGAGGTTTGATGATAATTTAGTAGACCCTTTATCTCTTGTTTTGATTTTGAATGAAAATGTAGAAGAAGAACTATTAGAATTACGAAGAGTTCTTGAGGTGGACTGTGTTCGTCTTGCTGCTGAAAGAGCTTCAGAAGAAGATATTCAAGAAATGGCTGAATATATAGAACAATTGGTAAATAGTTCTGGTTATGAGAAAGTAAGTATTAACTCAGATAAAATGTTTCATTATACAATTGCTAAAGCCAGTGGGAATAAAGTGTTAGAATATATGATGCGTTCTATTTCAGAAGCAATGGATTTTCATATCAAAAACACAAGAACTACACTTGTTTCTAAAAAAGAAACTATGGAAAACTTTGCCAGGCAACACAAATGTATTTTTGCAGCAATTAAAAATAAAGATTCAAAAAAAGCGATGGAAGAAATGAAAAAACATCTAGATTATGTAGAAAAATTGATAAATAAAGAAATAGAAGGATAAAAAGATATATTTTTGTTAATCCACCAGAAATGGTGGATTTTTTTATGTGTTACTTTGTGAAATTATAGATTAAATAGCCTTCATTTTTTTGAATTAAGTTTATTAAGAGTTATATATTGCTTTATTTATTGTTTATAGTTAATTAAAAAAGATTAAATAACCTAAATAAGATAATACTCTTAATAATTGATAATAACTAAGAATATGAAAATGTTAAAATAATCTCGAAAAATTGATTACTAATCAGATAAAGATTAAACAGTTTGTGAAAATTATAATATTCTTTCATGTGAAAATATTTTGAAAATAAAGAAGGGTTTTGCGATTTGGGATGGAAATGTATATATAGAGGGATGATGGTCAGACCACTTAACAATATTATAAAAGGAGGCGATATAGTCTGAGTAGAGGAGTATTATTGAGTAGAAAACTTCTAGAAAAATTAATTGAAAATTAAATTTATAATATTTTCAAAATGAGTTAAGAGAAGAGGAGGATAAATAAATGTTAGCATTAGTAGCTGCTTTACCTATTATTATAGTTGGAGTTTTGATGATCGGTTATATGTGGCCAGCAAGTAAGGCAATGCCTTTTGGCTGGGGTTCTGCATTAA
>DATFIM010000071.1 GCA_035270125.1 Halanaerobiales bacterium
TGATTTTTGACTTTTTCATCAAATGTTAGTTGACCAAATTTTTTACCATATATTAAATCATTTAGAGAATGTGATTTAGTTGCTTTTAGTAAAGCCTTTTCATAAAAACCATAATTATCATTATCAGCCCAAATTAAACTATTTGAATTGACCTTTAAACCTCTAGGACCTTCTATATATAAAAATAAATTATTTTTAGCCCTTGTTAAAGCAACATATAGATTATTAATTTCTTCCATAAGGGATTTTTGCTCTTCTTTTTCTGCAAAATCAAAGTTTAGATATTCAAAGTATTTTTTATAATTACTATTTGTTAATAAATAATCTTTAATTTTCTCATATTTATCATCAAAATCAACATAAAGATTTAAGTTACCAGCATTACCTCCTCTGTTACCTCCAGGAGACCAGTAATAAAAAACAGTATCAAATGAAAGCCCTTTCGCTTTGTGAATAGTCATTAGTTTTACTGAATTATTTTCTTTTACTTCAACCTGATTTAAAGTATCACTATCTTTATTCTCCTCAATAAAATCAATAAATTCTTCCAAAGAGCTATATTTATTCATTAAAGAATAGAATTTATATATATTTTTAGAAATATCATTATTATCTTTATAAATTTCCACAAAATCTAAAATTTCAAATATTTTTTTTGATAATAAACTATAACTCATATCTTTTAAATTTATAACTTTTTCAATAATTTTTTCCAGATAAGTAAAATTTAAACTTTTTTTATTTTTTCTATCAACTTTTAAATAATCAGCTAATTCTGGATCAAAATCAAATTCTTTTTCTTTTTTTTCTAAATATTCTTCAATTAAATTTTTATTTTGCAAAATCATCTTCATTTCATGACTATTAATACCAATAATATCACTTCTTAAAAATCTTATTAAATTAAAATAGTCACCATAATTAAGATAAAGAAGAAGATAATAAAGTCCTTTTAAAGCTCTATGTTCTATTATACTATTTTTATTTTCATAAATATATGAGATATTCTTTTTATCAAGTTCATAGGCAATTTCATTTAAATCCTTAGAAGTTCTTGCTAATATTCCTATTTCCTGCCCATCGTTTAATTTTTTGCTTATTTTTTCGGAAATTTTTTCTTTAAGATTTGATTTTATATTTTTATTCATTTCTTTGTACTTCATTTGTTTTTCTTCACTCATTCTTTCAAAAGTTTTAGTATTAGTATTCTTTTTACATTTATCTCCCCCGAGTAAAACTTCAACATAACCTGAATTTTTTTCTTTTAAATAATCAACTCTATTATATTCCCAATCTTTTTCTATATTTAGAAAAAATTCATTAACAAAGTTTAAAACCTCTTTATGGCTTCTGTAACATATATTTAAAGATTCTGTCTTTCCCCCAATAATCTCTTCAAGATTGGCAAAGAGTTCCTTCTCTCCACCCCTCCAGCCATAAATAGACTGTTTTTCATCACCAACTGTAATTAAATTTTTAGTATCTTGAATAAGTGGTAACAAAATTTTCCACTGGAGAACACTGGTATCCTGAAATTCATCGATAAATAAATTTTTCACTTCATTACCTAAGAGTTCATAAAAATAACTACTTACCTTATCTACTGATAAATCACTTTCATCTTTAATTAGAGATAAATCACTATTTTTAAAATATTTATAACTATAATTACTAATATCAGTATGGGTAAATTTCTTTTCTTTAAACTTAATTTCATCATAAATTTCAAAAATCCTTTGATAAAAATCAAATATATCTCTTTCATAAGGTATTATCTCTTTATTAAATATATAAGCTGCTAAATTATTTTTAAATATCTCATAATTTTTATTCATCATAAATCTGCTTTCTTTTACAGCTTTCCCTTTGACTTTATTCCCATGCCAGAAAGATTTGTTTAAAAATAAATCTTTATTTTTTATTATTTTAGTTAATTTATTTTCTTTATCTTTAGTATTTATATAATCCGGTATAAAATCTTTATAGTCTTTAATTAATAATTCATTTAAATCTCTTTCTTTTTCTTCTGCAATTTTTCTTAAATAATGTATTGTTTCATCCAATAGCCTTACTGGACTTTTATATTCCATTTTGTCTCTTTTTTCATTGTCTAATAAAATCAATTTCCATCTTTCATTAATTATATTTTTTATAAGCGAAAGATATTTATCTATTTTTCTATCAACAGTAGCATTTAAAAATCTTTCCATTTGATTATAATCATCTTTATTATCAATTATTCTTTTAAAAACCATTTCAATGATTTCATCATTTTCATTATCTTCAATGATCTCATAATTATAAATTCCTAAATAAGGAGCTACTGCTTTTTTAAAAATTTGGTTTATAAAACTATCTATAGTATATATATTTATTTGGTCTTTATTTATAATCATCCTTTTATATATGTTATTTAATTCTTCTATATTTAATTCGATATCAGGATATATATTTTTTAGATTTTTATAAACTTCACTTTTTCTTTTTTCTTTTATAAGTGATTCTAAATGTTCAAAAATTCTTTCTTTAATTTCTGCTGTAGCTTTTCTGGTAAAAGTCATGACAACAATTTCTTCAAAATTTTCACCTCTTAAAAGAGAATATACATATTCTAATGATAATCTATAAGTTTTTCCAGTTCCTGCACTGGCTTTAAGAGTCTTTATCATTTTAACACCACCCGACAAATATCATAATAAGGACAATTATTACATCTTGATTTATATATTCGACTATAATTTTTCTCTTCCATAAATTTTTCTAACTCTTCTTTAATATCTGCTTTAAATTTATTTTTATTTTTGAAACTATTATTGAATTTTTCTTCCATTACATTATAAATCATCTTTTTTATCTCTTTTGTTATATTTTCAGGAAAAAGCATCAATTCATAAAAATCAAGCTGTTCAGTTTCACTTCCACCTGTTTTGAAATCGATTATTATATTATTAGATTCATTTTTTACTAAAAGATCAACTCTACCATTTAAATAAAATTTACTAAATTCATTCTCATAAATAATATTCAATTCATTTACTAAATCCGATTTTTTTATCCATTCTCTATTCCCCAATTCAACAAAAATATCTTCAATTTTATTATTAGTCATTTTTTTAATTTCTTTTAAGAAAAAATGAGCTGATTCTTTAACTTTTTCAAACAAAACATTATTATAATATTTTTCAAAATAATTATTTATCTTTAAATCATATTTGTCCAAAATTTCTTCTGTAATATTATCTATATTTTTATTATATAATTCAAAATTATTCTTAAAATTTTTATTGATTTTTGCAAAGATTTCATGAACCAGACTACCAAAAATCATAACATTTAGTTGTTTTTCAACAGTAAAATCAGTTTTTTCTAAGCCAATTATATGTTCTAAAAAATACCTGTATTGACAGTCCTTAATTCTTTTTAAACGATAATAACTAAGAGAGGATAACTCTGAAAAATCAGTTTTTTCCATAGGTAAATTTTCATCTTTAAAATCTGCTGGAATATTCCTTTCTGCAAATTGATACAGACTTTCAGAATTATTTTTAAAAATTTGACCAATAATTTTACTAAAATTTTCATTATTAAACTCTGTTTCTTTTATTTCCAAATTATATTTCATAGCCAATTCTTCCATATAGGCACTTTCAGATATATTTTCTTCTAAATTATTTATACTAAAAACATAAGCTCTTTTACTACTAAATATATGTCTCATAAAATAGTATTTTTCTAAGATATTTTTATATTCAAATATATTTAATCCTAAATTTTCTTTTTGTTTTTCTGTAAGTATAAAATCATTTTCTTTTTGGCCTAAATTATCTGATGAAGCATTAAGAATAGATAAGTTTTCTCTACTTAATTCTGGTGCTGTTTCAAAAGAACTTATTTTGAATAATGTTTTATTTTTTTTATCAAATTCCTTCACTTCTTTATATCTAAGATAATTTAAGAAAAATTTAAAAAATCCTTTTCCCAAATTATTAAAATAATTTTTCCAGTTATCAATAATATTCATTCTTGAAAGAGCTTTTATTTCATGAATTGCAGAATAAAATACTTCATAATTGTTTTTAATAAATTCATCATTTAATTTTTTTAAATTTATATTATCCAAAAAACAAATAAACTCATCAAATGAGCTTATATTTTCCATATTTTTAATATCATCAAATATTTTTATACCTGAAACTAAACCTTCTTTTTTAAGCAAATTTTCAGTTAAATACACATAATTATTATTCTTTAAAAAAATTAATTTATCTTTGTCTGATTTAGATATTTCATAATAGTTACTAAAAAATTCACTATTAATAGCTTTTAATACTTCCCCTACTTCCAGATGTAAACTACCTTTATTTCTATCAGCTGTATTTAATAAATTTCTTAAATATTCTAAATATCGATAAATTTTTGTTTCTGTAAAAGATCTATTTTTATCAACTTCAATTAATTTTTTATTTAGATATTTATTATAATTTTTAGAGTCAAAATCACAATCAAAAATATCAATCTTTTCTTTATAATTATCTTTATTAAATTTTAAAATAGTATTTATTAATTGTAATAACTCTTCTTTAACACTAAAAAGTTTAAGATCTGTTTTAATCTTTTCTGGAAGGGTTACATTCTTTAATTGTAATTCTTTTTCAGAAAAATCATCTTTATTTACCTGTAAATTTAATTCCACCGAATATTTCTTATCTTCCAGAAAATTAATTAATTCTTTTTCTTTAGTAGTAAAATTAAACTTATTAATAAAAACAATATTTGAATAATCACTTATAAAAAAATCAGTAAAATTTTCTTTGTTAAATACAGTATTTTGATCAACAAATCCTTTTTCCTCCATATAATTATTATACCTATCTCTTATATCAAAAAAAATATCAATTTTTTCTATTTGCCATTTTTTTAAATCAACATTTTTATTTATAAGTTTTCTTAAATCAGATAAATTTTTATCTGGATGATAGGATTTAATTTCACTAAAAAAATTATAGAATTTACTTGAAATTTCAATTACATCAAAATAATTATTTACCTGTAAAACCTTTTTTTCTCTATCAGTTAATAATTTATAAAAAATTGAAGTTAGTTTTTCTTCACGTATGATTATTTTTTGAGTTGTTGCTACTTTATTTTTAAATTCTTTTATACTAAAAAACATATTGCTTTTTTCCAAAAAATTATTATTTTGTTTTTTTTCACTTTTAAGTTTACTTTCAAAATTTGAAAAAACATAAATACTTGCTTTTTCTTTATCAGTAATTTTTTCTAAAAATGGGCAGCTGTAATCATAATAATTTATTTTCATAAAATCCTCCCAAAAATTTTAAAATTCACTTTCTTCTCGAATTCTATTTATAAAATATTTTACACGATTTATATAACTTAAAATTAATCTTTTTAATAAATCAAAACTAATAATTCTTAAAGCAATTTCTAGTAAAAACAATATTAAAGCAATTATAACTAAATAAGGCCAGATACTCTTTTGACCACTAATAACTAATGGACGATTAGCAAAAATATCTTCAGGACTTTCCAAAAAACTACCTCCAGTTTCTTTTACTAAACTTTCTATAGTCTTTTCTCCACTAACAGGAAGATATTCTGGTGAATAACTTAAAACATATGCTTCAGTTTTTTGTTGTAATTGTCCATTATTATCTTCAAAATAAAAATTAATTAAATAACTTCCTGGTCCAGGTATTGCAATCTCTTTTTCATAAAGTCCAGATCCAGTTTGTTCTAACTTAAAATTATTATTATAATCACCAGGGCCATTTATTATTCCATTCATTTCAAGATAATTAATATATTCTCCTTGATTATTAATAGCATTTACTTGAAATAATAATTTATTTTCTTTTTTTATTATCTGAGGAGAAATAAAATTGCTTTCTGAAGGTCTTTTTATCCATTTTAACATATCAGACCAAAACTTGTCATATTCTGACCAACCCAACCATTTTTCACTAAACTCCTGACCACTATCTCCACTAAAGGCAGCTACTCTCCCCAATCCATATCTCCAGATTGCTAAAAGAGGAAATTCATCTTCACTTACCATTAATACATCCGCTGTTTTTTGTTGAGAAGTAGCATTATATTTATTAATAGATGGAATATTATTTATATTAATTGTAGTTATTTCATTTAAATTAGGGTTTGCTTTAACTTGTGTCTCTTTATTAATGATTGCTGGATTAGTAATTCTTTTAGCTTCAGCAGCAAAAATTCCAGGTAATGAATTTACTGTATCAGCATAATAATATTTACCCTTACCTTTTTCAGCTAGTTCTTTCATCAAAATTTCATCTGCTTCTTTTCCAACTGCAACTGTGGTTAAAGTGATTTTATTTTCGTTTATTTTATTTAACATAATATCAAAATCAGCTGAGGTAGTCTTCCCATCAGAAATTAAAATAATATGTTTAATAGAACTATCATCATTTAAAAGCAAATCATAAGATTCTTGAAGTCCATTGTAAATATTGGTTCCACCATTAGCTTTAATCCTGGAAAATCTTTCAAATAGTAAATATTTATCATTAATTTTTTCTAAAGGTGATAAAACAGTTGCTGAATTATCAAATCCAACAACTCCTAATTTTTCATCTTTAACTAAAAAGTCAATAACTCCAATTGTAGCTTCTTTAGCCAGATCAAGTTTTGTTAAGTTTCCGGCAGGATTTTGAATTTCTTTCATGCTATCTGATTTATCAAGAGCTATTACAATTGAAATACTGGGAAAATAAACTTCACTTTTAACTTCAGAGCTCAAAGGAGAAATTGTCTCTAAAGGACTATTTGCATAATTACCTGCTCCATAACTATTATCTCCTCCAAGAAATAATAATCCTCCTCCACTATCACTAACATAAGAAATTAAATTTTTCATTTGTCTTAAATTAAGATTTTCTGCAGAAACATTTTCCATAATTACTGCATCATATTTTTCCAGTTCATTTAAATTATATGAAAAAAAACGTGATTCGATTTGATCAATATTAAAATCATTTTGATTTAATGAATTAATGAATTTATTATGAGTTTCTCTTTCATTATTTAAAAGTAATATATTACTTTCTCCTCTTACAAAGATAAATTCCTCTAAAATATTATTCATCTTATAAAAGTCTTTATCTGCTTCTAACTCAACCCGTAGATTATGATATCCGCCCTGAGAAAAGTTAAGTGTAAAGCTATATTTATTATTTCCCTTTTTTAATTCTTTGTTTTTTTCATAAATCAAATTGTCATTATGATAAATTCTTAAGATACCAGCTTGGTTTATATTACTATTTATATAAGCTTTCAACTCAAAACTTGTATCAGGATTTATTTTTTTAGGAAGAATTAAATTTTCAACATAAACTTCCGGAGTATCTTTTCTTTCTATATTATAAGTATATATTGAAATATCATTTTGTTGATAGTCATTTATAATTGATTCAGCCTCACCTATATTTTCTTCGCCATCACTTAATAGAATTACTTTTGACTTTTTTTCTGAAGATAATAAACTTAAAGCCTTTTTTAAAACAGATTCAATATTGGTAAAATTACTATTTAGTTGGGTTTGAAAAGAATTAAAATCATCTTCATCAACAAAATTTTTCTCCATTTTTTGTTCTTCTGCAAATGAAATTACTCCATACTTATCTTCTTCCTTTTTTTTCAGTAATGAGTTTTTAATAAATTCTAAATTATCTACATTATATTTTCTCATACTAATTGATCTATCAGCTAAAAAAACAACACTCTGTTT
Organism: Halanaerobiales bacterium; assembly: GCA_035270125.1. Taxonomy (NCBI): domain Bacteria; kingdom Bacillati; phylum Bacillota; class Clostridia; order Halanaerobiales; species Halanaerobiales bacterium. The sequence continues at coordinate 7,781 of DATFIM010000071.1, forward strand.
TCTGGTATAAGTATTTATAATAGGCTGGGATAAAGCTAAAATTAAAAATAATACTAAAAAAATACGTAAAATCATTATTGCTATTTTCTTTTTTGATAATATTGACTGACGTTCTTCTCTGAATTTCAAATAAATTAATGGTATTATGGGAAGTAGTATTAGTAAATATAAATAATTTGAGGCATTGAATTCAATCATTTCAATCATTAATTACTCCCCCTTTTAACCCCTATAATCCACTCTATAAAAAGTAAAACTAACGCAATTAATAGAAGATAAGGCCATAAATTAATATAACTTACTATATTATCTCTTTGATTTTCATTATTTTCATTATTATTTGCTTCTTTGCTTAAACTACTATTTAATTTTGATTCTTTATCAGAAAGCAGATTAGCTGAAAAAAAATCTTTTGAACCATTATCTAATTCAATTTCATAAATTCCTTCAGTTTCTGTATTTCTAATATAATAATATTGATTAAATTTCTCATAATCAATATTATTACCATTGGGATCAATGACTTTACTAATTAATTTGTTTTCAAAAGGAATATATTTAAATACTTCCCCAGTTTTAATTTTTGTATAATTAGAATTCATAAAATCAGGTCGTATCCATTTAATTAAATTTGCCATAAAAATTGGAAAAGAACTCTGTAATAATAAGTTAGAATTATTTAAACTAAAAGCTATCTCTAATTTTTTGTAATTTTCTTCATCTACTAAAGACATCAAGGGACCCTTTTCACTTTTTAATACTATTTTACTGCCTGGTGAAATAAAATCATAATTTGGATTTTTAATTTGTAGTTCAGCAAAGTTTACAAATCTAAATATTGGATGATCTTTTTCCCAATTCATTATATCTATAACCTGATTATCATTACTCTCATTATCAGACTTAATAATAATTGAATTTTGTTTGAAATTTTCTGGTGGATTAACTTCATTAAAAATATAAAGATCATAATAATCATCAGATAAATTATTAACTTTAACAAATCTTACCCCAGGAATTACTAAAAACACTCTTTCCAAAAAATAATTTTCTTTACCAATAAATGCAACCAAAAATCTATCATTATCTTCATCTCCAAGATGAAATTTGATTTGATTATCAACCATAAATTGATCTTTATTATTTAAAGTAATCTGAAACAAATTTTTTTCTTCTGATCTTAGTTCATATTCTTTTCTAAATTTATCTCCACTATTTATTATAAAACGATCTTTTAATATAATCATTCTTTCTTTTTTTACTTCTAATTCAACTTCCTTATTTTCGTCACTAAAATTAGAAATCTCTAAAAAAGTGCTATATTGACCAGCTAAACCCCTCTTTTCTTGAATAGAAAAATTAGTAATACCAATATTGTCAACATTATTTCCAAATTTGATAAAATTAAAATTAGCTTGATTAACAATATTTATATATTCTTCTTCCTCTAAATTGAAAGCTCCATCACTATAAAAATAAATTTCTTCATTATTATTATTTAGCATTTTTATTAATTGAAAAGTTCTTTCAACATCTAAAGGTTCTGTACTTGATTCCATATTATTTATATAATTAATTATCTCATTATTATTTTCACTAAAATTATATATTACTTCCGGACTACTATCTGCTTCAATTAAAGAAATTTTAGTATTCGTAGATAAATTATTTATTTGTTTTAAAATATCTTTTTTTAAATTACTGAATCTATCATTTTCAAGATCAGTACTTTGAAGACTGGCTGATCTATCAATAATAAATATTAATCTTTCAACTTCTTTAACATTTTTAGTCAAAACAGGTCTTAATAAAGCAAAAATTAATAGTAAAATAATAAATAATTGTAAATAAAACAAAAGGTCTCTTTCAAATTGAAATTTAATACTAAAAGATCTACTATCAGTTTCTAAACTATTCCAAAAAAGCAGAGAAGAAACTTTTCTTTTTTCCTTCCCTCCCTGTAAAAAATAAAATAATATTAATAAGATAGGAGCAAATATAAAACTAAAGGCAATAGGGTTTAATATTTCCAATTTAATCATCCTTACTTTTTACTGAATTCTATATCTTAAAATCGAAAGTAAAATATCCATTATATTCTCCTCTAAATTTATATTCAAATAATTTATTTGATATCTCTTTGCATAATTTTCAATTTGTTTATAAAAATCATGTTTAATTAAGTTATATTCTTGTATTGTGTCTTCATCTATTATAATATCTCTTGTTTTATTAGTTTCTATATCTTTTAGAACAAATTGTCCCTGCTCTGGTATTACTTCTTTATTATTAATATTTAAAAGAAAGACTTTCCATCCTCTACTTTTTATTATTTTAATTGCTTCCAGAAAATCATCATCTAAAAAATCCGATATTATAAATATTAATCCTGCTCTTTTTTCTTTTTTTATAAATATATTAGCAATTTTCTTTATATCTGTTTTGCCTTCACTTCTTACTTTCTCTAAAAAATTAAATAAATATTTTATTTTTGTTTTTCCCCGCATTTTTCCAGTAGATTCCATTAAATCATCTGCAAAAAATATTGCTTCTACTTCATCAAAATGGCTAAGACTAATATATGAAAGGGCTGCTGTAATTTTTTTAGCTAAATTAAACTTTTTAGAATCTGAATGAATCATTGATTTGCTTTTATCAATAAGAAAATGAACATTTATCCCTCTTTCAGCTACAAATTCTTTTAAAAATAACTGTTCTAAGCGGGAATAAAGATTCCAATCTATATATCTATAATCATCTCCACTTTGATATTGACGATAATCTTTAAAATCAAGACCTACACCCTTTTTTTGACTTAATTTTTCTCCACTTAAATTACTATTACTTGAAGTTTTAAGTAAAATTTCTAATTTATCTAATATAGACAAAAATTGATCATCAAAAAGCATATTTATCACCTCTACTCATTGAGAAAATTTATTACATTATCTATTATATCATCTGTTTTTATTTCAGCTGCTTCTCCTTCAAAATTTAATAATAAGCGATGACGCAAAGCAGCTTTACTAACATTATTTATATCTTTAATACTTACATTATACCTTCCATAAAGAAATGCTCTGGCCTTTGCAGCAAGTATAAGAGTTTGAGCTCCTCTTGGACTTGACCCATATCTAAGGTATTTCTTCACACTATCAGGAAGTCTATTATTTTTTCTTCCTGGTTGAGTAGAAAGAACAAAATTCACTGCATATTTTATTACTTCTTTGGAACAGGGCATTTTTTTGATCAATTTTTGTAATTCCAATAAATTTTTACTATCTATAATTTTATTTAATTCATTTTCTTCACCCAACGTTGTCATTTCTACAATTTCTATTAACTCTTCTTCACTTGGATAATCAACCTTTATTTTAAAGAAAAATCTGTCAACCTGAGCTTCAGGAAGAGGATAGGTTCCTTCCATTTCAAGTGGATTCTGAGTAGCAAGAACAAAAAATGGTCTCTTTAAATTTCTAGTTTTACCTCCAGCTGTTATGCGTTTTTCCTGCATAGCTTCAAGTAAAGCAGATTGTGTCTTTGGAGTAGCTCTATTTATTTCGTCTGCCAAAATCAATTGAGCAAATAAAGGCCCTTCTCTAAACTCAAAAAATCTATTGTTTTTTTCACCTTCAATTAATATATTAGTTCCAATAATATCAGCAGGCATTAAGTCAGGAGTAAATTGAATTCTAGAATAATCTAAATCAAATATTTTTCCCAGGGATTGTACCAATTTTGTTTTGCCCAACCCTGGTACACCTTCTAATAGTACATTCCCATCACTAAAAATTGCAATAAGAATATTTTCAATTACTTTATCCTGACCAACAATTACTTTTTTTATTTCTTTTTTCAATTCATTTATCATTTGTTGTTTATCATCAATCATTTCTTTTTCTAAGTCTATCAACTCTATCACCCTCCAAATTTAATCTTTTATTATAATAAAATAATCTTTAATCATTTCTTTATAAGCAAATGGAATATTTTCATCTCTGATAGAATCCAATAAAAAATTTCTATGATTAATATAACTATCCAGGATGTTATCTCCTTCATTTTTGTTTTGACTTCTATATTTTTCTTGCAAATATGTGTTTAAATAATTATTACTGGAAATTTGTGATTTCAGTCTTTCACTTTCTTCTAAATTTAATTTTTTTGAAAAATCATCTTTATTACTTATAAGACCTTCATTTTCTCCAGCACCTACCCCTTTTTTGTCACCATCTCCCTGACCAGAGTTTCCTGAACCATCCCCTTTTAAATTTTTTGTATCTGAAAGAGAATCTTCATTTTCACCAATGGCCTGGTATTCTTTACCTTCTTCTTTAGCTTTTTCAGAACCTTCTGCTCCTGGTCCTTCATTTCCTTTATCACCATTTTCACTTTCTTTATCTCCAGGTTTATAAATATTTTTCTCATTTTCCACTAATCCATCTTTATTCTGATTTTTCCATAGATAAGAGCTATCCTGTTCCTGATCTTCTCCATCTTTTTTTCCATCTATGTTTATTTCACTATCTTTTTTTTGTTTTTCTTCTTCAATCTTTTCCAATCTTTTTTCTAATTCTGCTAATTCCCCTTCTTGATTTTTATCAATATCAGGTTTTTCAAAGTTTTCTTCCAGGTCATTGTTCAATTTTTTTTCATCAATTTTATTTATTTCATCATTTTCGATTGTAGATATTTCCTCTCCAATTTCATTATTTATATTTGATTCTAATGGATTTATAAATTCAATTTTTTCTATATCCTGATAATTTTCTGTATTTTCTTCTTGCTGGAAAATATCATCAGTTGAATTGTAATTCAAATCTGAATCAGAATTAATTGTAAAATACGAATTTAAAAAAATAATTATACCCAATAATATTGCTGTAAGCTGTATATACTTCTGCCATTTTAATTTAAAAATAGCCTGGCCAGGTATTTTTTTTAACAATGTAGCTAATTCATTTTCCAGTGAAGAATAAAATGGGTTTTTATTCTCTTCGTTTTGATAATCATAATAAGTTATAAGTCGTTGCTCAAGTTCAAGTCTTTCATCTGCTTTTTTAATAATTTCTCTTTCTGTTTTCTTTTTAAAAAAAGAAATTACAAAAAATAATATAACTGGAGCGATAAATATAGACATTAAAATTCCTTCTTTATAGATTAATACCCCTGTTATAATTAATAGAAAATATATTGTTATTAAAAACAAAGAAAAAATAACTCCTTTTAAGATTCCTTTTATATATTTATATTTTTGATAATCTCTTTTGAATTTTTTTATTTTTCTCAATATATAATTTTTATCTTTCATAATTTATCTCTCCTAAATCTAAAATCAATAAAATTTTTCAAAAAAAGTGGTAAATACAAACAAAAGTAAAAATAATAGATAAATATATGTTGTAATAATTCCTCTCATTTTTGGGAAAAGGTCTCTTATTAATATTCCAATTGCTGAAAATATAATGGCAATTAAAAATAAAAAAATATAAAATTTAAAAAATACATTGAAAGTTATACCTCCAAGAGATATAACTAAAATTGCTATAGGAAAAGTGGAGATTAAAAAAATCAGATTAAATAATAATCTACTTAAAAAAATCCCAGAATAAATTGTCCAAAAACTATAACCTTTATTTTTTTTCCATTCAAAACCTGTCATAGAATTTTGAATTTTTATACCTCCATTAATTGACTTCAAATTATAATAGGAAAAAATAACAATAAGAAAATTTGTAAATATAATTCCATTTAGTGGATTTTTAGTTTTTATTATTTCACTATAAGGTAACGAAAAAATAACTAAAAAAGAAGCTAAAATAATCAAAATTAGATTTAACCATTTAAATTTTTTATTATTTATATAAATTTTTATTTCAGAAGTGAATACTACTAAAGTATTAAGAATCATTTATAACACCTCTTCTTATATATTATCTAATATTTTTGAGGTCTAAAGGTAAATAAAATATACCACTAAATAATTTTTTACCATTTTCTATAAAATTAACACTTCCTTTTAATTCATTACCTTCTAATAAACCAAAAATAAAAACTTTATCCTGAATATCTATTCTATAACTAATAACTTCATCTACTACTTTATTTATTATATCTTCTGTAAGATAGCCATTCATATTAATTACATCATTATAGACTCTATATCGATTTCCACGAAAAATATTATCTTTATAATATAATTCAATTTCAGCCTTTTCACCTGTATTTAAACCATCAATATCATACCATTGTTTATCATAATATATATATATATGTTTTATATTTATATTAGATTCATTTTCTAACTTTAAATTCAATCTGGAATTTTTCTTAAATAGTTCATGACTCAAAGCAAATTCACTAAAATAATATGATCTTAAATTTCCAGATTGCCAGGTATTATTTTCTGATTTTTTAAATATAATATTTTCTTCATTTAATTTAAGAGAAGTTTTGTCTTCATCACTATCTAAATTTTTATTTTGAATTAAAAAAGCATTATCATTTTTTACAAAAAATCCAATTTCCATTAAAGGATGTGATTTATATCCTAAATAACTTTCAACAAAAACTCTATTATTGTTTTTATTCATTTCTATAATAGCAATTTCAGATAGAATATTATTTTCTTTTATTATATTTTTTCCTAATGAAAAGTAAAAAATAGTACTAAAAATAGATATAAAAATAATAAAAAATAATAAAAACTTTTTCACTCCAAAACTTTCTTCATTTAATTTTTGATAAATAAAAAATATAAATATAAAGTATAAAATAAATATAGGAATTAAATAAATAAGATATGAATATTGGTAATTAATTTCATTTAAAAAATTTTCTTCATAATCTTTTAAAAAACCATAATCAACTTGCCCTTTTTCTATTTTTTCAGGAATTATTTGCAAATAAAATTTTTCCTTTTTATTAATTGAAAGAGGTTCAAGAGAAGCAAAAATTATATTTCCCTTATATCTCTTATATTTTAGAATTTGTGGAATTTCTCCATTATTTATTATTTCTTCACCATTTTCATTTTTTAATAACCAAATATTTGCTAAAGAATTATCTATTTCTATCAATTCTTTTTTTACAAAAGTAAAAGGAAATAATTCTTCCATGAGTAATGAATGATAACTAAAAAAATCCCCTTCTCCACTAATTAATATTGTATTATCCATACTTAACCAATTTTTCAAAGCTTTAATTTGTTTTGATTTAAGTTGGTTGTAATTATCTTCTCCTAAAATTATTAAATCCATTTCTCTATATGCCAACCAATGTTCTGGCATATTATTAGCAGAAGAATAATATATATTATTAGAATTTGCATTTACTAAATTGTGATTCTCTAAAAAATCATATCCTGATCCAGCTTGATTAATAACTAAAATATTATATCCATAATTTACATCTACTTTTATATCAATTGCTTTTTCAATAATGATTTCATCATTAATCTTATTTTTTAAAATAACTATAGGTTTAGCAAAATAATTTCTTTTATATAATAAAGGTAAACTAATATCTTTCTGAGAATTACCTTCTAATTTAATATCTTTTTCAAAAATTCTTATTTCTTCATTTTGATCATCTGAAAATATATCTCTTTTTTTAACTATTAATTCCAGAGAACCATGAAAATAATTTGTATTGTTATTTCTAACTATTAAATTAAGAGGCATCCATCCTTCAGCAGCTTTCTCATCTTGAAAAGCAGCTTTTATTTCAACTTTTAAATCATTATTTTGAGCGATTACATAATTAGTTCCCAAAATAATAAGTAAAAAAACTATTAAAATTATATTTATATATTTTTTTAACATTTTTATCACCTTTTTACTGGTAAGTTAATTTCTATAATGTTAAAATAAAATAAAGGAGTGAAAATTATGAATTTCAAAATTATGCTAAATTTCAAAAAATTTAAAGTTTATTCTACTTTAGCTATTATTTTTTTATCTCTAATAATAATATTCATTAATACAATTATATTTTCGATTAGTATTAAAGCACAAAATCAAAAAAATACTAACTACCGTTATCTTATTTCCGATGTGGTAGATAAATTGACTCCTTCTGTTGTTAGTATTCAAGTTTTAAAAGAGGAAAACAATTTTAAAAACACCTTCTGGGGTTCAGGTTTTATTATAGACGAAAAGGGTATTGTTCTTACTAATCATCATGTAATAGAAGATGGAGAAGAAATTTATATTCAATTATTTGATAAAACTCTATTAAAAAATATACAGGTTTTAGGTTCTGATAAAAATAGTGATATAGCTGTATTAAAAATTCCAGAAAAAGAACTAAATTATTTATTACCCTCCGTTGATATTGGAAATCCATCTGAAATTAGAGTAGGAGAATTTGTTATAGCTTTTGGTAGTCCTTTTGCATATCATATTGGTAGTGAATTAACCGTTACTTCTGGAATAATTAGTACCAAAAACAGAATGATAGAAACAAATGATACAGTTTATCAAGAATTTATACAAACTGATGCAGCTATAAATCCAGGAAATAGTGGTGGTCCTTTAGTAAATCTGGCTGGAGAAGTAATAGCTATTAATTCAGCAATACTTAGTTCAGCTCAAGGAATAAGTTTTGCAATTCCTATTGATTATGCTCTGAAAATAAAAAATGAATTAATAGAAAAAGGCAGAATAACTCGTCCCTGGACTGGATTAAGCATTTCAAAAGTTCCTATTAAATATTTTGATTCTTATGGTTTAACTAATAGTCAAGGAGTATATGTTGAATATGTTCATCCTGACAGTCCGGCCAAAAAAGCAAATGTAAAAAAAGGTGACATAATTTTAGAAATTAATAATCAAAAAATAAACAGTCCTGAAGATTTTATTAAATATATTGAAACTATTAAAATCGGTGAAAGTATATCTCTTCTTATTAATTATCAGGGAAAAGAAAGACAAACTGTTTTAAAAATATCTGAAAAATAAATAAAATCATATCTTACAAAAAGTTTATGGTTTATTTATATTTCTATATAAAAGCAAATATTCCTGCAAAATTTATAATCTAATTATGAATAAAACATATATTTCAAGGACTGCTTTATAAAACAATCCTTGAAATTTTATTTATTTTGCTTTAAATATTTTACAAGTTTTCCCTGTGATGTTTTATCAAATTTACCTTTTTCTAGTTTCCAATAACTAATATTTTCATTATTTGATTTCAATTTTTCAATAATATCAGTATGACAGGTGAGTATAAATATCTGATTGTTTTTAGAAATTTTAGTTATTAGCTCTAAAGAATTTTCTAAATGAAAAGAATCAAAATTAACTAAACTATCATCAAAAATAACTGGCAATTTATTTTCCATAGCTTTTATTCTGCTTAATCTGACCGCTAAAAATAATTGTTCTTTGGTTCCCCTACTTAAAACTTTAGTAGATTCATTTCTAGTGCCATCATCCAAAATAGTTCTAAAATCAACTTTTTTCAAATCATAAGCTGGCATAACTTTTACATATTCATTGCCTGTTATTTTTTCTAAATAGTCACTTGTTAAATTAAACATATCTTCTTTCATTTCATTTAAAATCTTGTTATAAACTTTATCTACAATAAAACCTGCAGTTAAATTTTTAGCATATTCTTTTGCTTTATTTTTTAATTTTTTTCTGTTCTTAAAAATTATTTTTCTTGCTCTCTTTAATTTATCACTACTTTCCAGTCTATCAATTTTATTTTTTATATTTTGCTTTGTGTTTTTTTCTTCATCTAATTTTTCTTTAGTTTTTTTCAATTTTTGTTTATTTTCATTATAGCTTTCCTCTACATCATTTTTGGATAAATAATTATTATAAAAATCAAAAAACAAATTCCATAACTTATTTTCATTTTCTTTTATAGAAGTATTATAATTTAAAAAAGAATTTTTAGCTCTATCTGTTTTTAAAGTACTTAATACATTCGATTTTATTTTTTTCCACTCCATTAATTTTTCAACTTCTCCAATTAAATAGCTTATATCTTCATTTATTTCAAAATCATCTTTTTTCGCACTATTTACTCCACCTAACTTACTATTAATTTTTTTAAATTCTTTTTGTAAATTAAATTTATTTTTTTCATTTTCATTTTTCCTTATTTCCCATTCATTAATTTTATCTTTAAAAATATTTATTTCTTTGAAATAATCTCGTAATACTTCTATACTAATATCTTTTTTTAAGTCTAACTTATCTTTTATTTTATTTAAGATATTAGTAATCTCTTCTTCTTTATTTCTTTCTTTATTTATTTTATTATGTAATTTATCTAATTTTAATTTAACCTCATTTAACTCTTTTTCTAGTTTTAATTTCTCTCTTTTGTAAAAGTTAACTTTATTTCTTTTTTCTTTATTATAAAAATAACTACTTGAAATACCAAAAAAAGAAATTATAAGAGCTATTGTTAAACTAAATATAATCATTATAATACCTAATATTGTTGCTGTAATAGAAATAATAAAATATTTTTTATTATAATTATTATTTATATTTTCACTGATAACATTAATTTTTTCTTTTAAGTTGGATATTCTAATTTCAGTATTTTCTTTTTCCTCTTCTAATTTTTCAATATTATTTCTAATATTTTTTAATTTATATATATAATTATCTATTTCTTTATTTTCAATAAAATCAAAATCTAAATTTAATACATAATACAGATAACTTTCATCATCCCAATTTCTATTTAAATTTTTTAATTCATTTAATATCTTCTGTTTTTTTAATGAAATATTTTTCTTATTTTCTTTATAGTTTTTATATTTTTCACTTAATGAAGTCAATTTTTTATAAATAGAATCTATATTAATCTTATTAAAATTACTAAACTCTATATAATTATTATTTTGTGTGAGTTGATCAATTCTTTTCATCCTGGAGAAATTGTTTTTTAACAAATCAAGTCTATCCTGTTTTAAACTTAGTTCTTTAATAGTTTTTTTAAATTTGTTGATTTTAGTTCTTTTTTTATTTAATTTTTCTTTTAAATTTTTAAATTCAGCCAGTTCATTATTTGCTTCATCTCTAAGTTTTATACCTCTTTTTATTTCTTTGTAATATTCTTTAAATTCTTTAACATTTATTGTACCATTTTTACCTCCAATTTTTTCTGCTTTATTTATAAAATCTTCTTTTAAATCTTGTAATTCTAAAAGTTCACCAAAACCTGCTCCTAAAAGTATAGATTGTAATTTTTCTTTATTTTTTGAGGTATTTGGAGGAATTCTTTTTAATTGATCAAGACTTATAGTATAAAGTTGTTTATAACTAAAATTATCAATTCCAAAAATATCTGTAATATCTATATTATTCTCTTTTTTATTTTTAGCTTTCAAAAGAGGAGAACTATAGCCCTTTGTTATTAAATTGTAATTTTGGTTTTCATATTCTAATACTGCTTCTACATCATATTTTGTATTAGCCGGTATAAAATTATTTTTCTTTGGAAAACCATAAGGTAAATAACGTATCATTTCAAGAAAAGTAGTTTTACCTGCTCTATTTAGACCACCTATTATATTTATATTATTATTTAAATTTTCCAGTTTTTGATGACGAAAAATACCAAAATCTCTTATAAAAAATTCCTTAAAATACATCTATTCACCCCTTTCTTCCCATAATTTTTTTAAAATTTCATTTTCTGCATTTTCAAGTATTTCTTCAATTTCTTTGTTATAATCAAATCTATATTCATCAATATTTTCTAAATCACTTTGGCCCTGCCAGATATCACCTAATTTTTCTTTTAATTCCAGGAGTAAATCCTCATCATTAGTTATTTTTTCCTTGAAATCTATAATATCAAAAAATAATTTATCTTTTTTTGCTAATTCACTTTTATCCGGAATCCTTCTATAAAAATTAAGATTACAATCTTCACTCCAGACAAAATTTTGCTTATTGTTTTTTCTATTTAATTCATTAACTATATAATCTTCAATTTCTTCATTTTTTTGTTTAATCTTTGAGATGTGTCTGCTATAAATATCTAAATTCCAACGAACAATATAATTAAAATCATCCTGATTAAATAATTCTTTTATTTTTAATAATATATGGTCTAATATTTCATCAATTGTTTTTATTTGGTTTTTTTCATCTATCGTAATATCTACTTCTTTCCATATGTATTTAGAACTATAAATAAAATCCAGTTTGGGATCATTATTTTGAGTTAATTCTACCAGATAAAAACCTTTTTTATCTTTTTCTCCAAAATCTCGCCCCTGGGGAATACCAGGATAGGTAATAACGGGATTTTTATCATTAATTATTTCATTTTGATGTATATGGCCTAATGCCCAATAATCAATTTTTTTATTTTCTTTTAACTCGTCTATTGAACAGGGAACATAATTATAATTATTAGGGTCTAACTGGGTGTGTAATAGAGCAATATTAAAAACACCTTTATCTGGAGGATTATAAGAACTATACATTTTTCTGGAATCAGAATTCCCACGATATGATTGGCCAATCAATCTTGCCTTAAGCTTATTATTTTTTTTATATTCTTTAATTTCATCATTTTCACTGGTAAATATTTTTACATTTGAATTCAATTCAAATATTTGATTAAAATTATTTAATGGATCATGATTTCCAGCTATTAAATATATTGGTATATCTTCATTTTTTAATTTTTCAGCTTCAGAATTAAAAACTTTTAAAGCATTTACACTACGTTCATCAGAATCAAATAAATCACCAGAAATAATTATAAAATCAACATTTTCTTCAATAGCAGTTCTGGTAATTTTTTTAAATGAATCTAATACTGGATTTCCAAATTTATTTTTATAACTAATATCCTGATCAAATTTTAAGTGTAAATTACTACCCAGGTGCAAATCAGCTGTATGAATAAATTTTATTCCCATAAAATCACCTCTTATTCTAATTTAAATTTCAAGATTAAAAATGAAAATCCTTTATAAATTTTAATTAAATAAACAAAGAACACTATCCAGCATACTTTAGCTGAACAGTGTTCTCACAATACTATCAAAATATGTCAAGATTATTTTACAAATCCTTTTAACTTCTTACTTCTAGTAGGATGTCTTAACTTACGTAAAGCTTTAGCTTCAATCTGTCTAATTCTTTCTCTGGTAACTCCAAATTCTTTCCCGACTTCTTCAAGAGTTCTTGGTCTTCCATCTTCAATACCAAATCTAAGTTCAAGTATTCTTTTTTCACGATCTGTAAGAGTATCAAGTACACTATCAAGTTGCTCTTTTAACAGATTTTTGGAAACTGTAGAAGAAGGTTCTGGAGTCTTTGTATCTTCAATAAAGTCACCCAGACTACTATCTTCTTCCTCACCAATTGGAGTATCAAGTGAGACTGACTCCTGAGCAATTTTCTTAATTTCACTAACTTTATCAGCTGAAATATCCATTTCTTCCGCAATTTCTTCAGGAGTAGGTTCTCTACCTTTTTCCTGTAAAAGCTGTCTTTGAATTTTTATTAACTTATTAATTTTTTCTACCATATGAACTGGTACCCTAATAGTTCTACCTTGATCAGCAATAGCTCTAGTTATTGCCTGTCTAATCCACCAGGTTGCATAGGTACTAAACTTATAACCTTTAGTATAATCAAATTTTTCTACAGCTTTCATAAGGCCCATATTGCCTTCCTGAATTAAATCTAAAAATGACATACCTTTACCAACATATTTTTTGGCAATACTTACAACCAGTCTTAAATTTGCTTCAACTAATTGACTTTTAGCTTCTTCATCGCCTTTTTCAATTCTTTTAGCTAATTCTACTTCTTCCTGTTTGTCAAGTAAATCGACCTGGCCGATTCCTTTTAAATACATTCGGACTGGGTCATCTGTCGCCCCTTCTGCTGAGATACTAATGTTTTTTAATTTTCCATCATCATCATCTGAATCCTCATCATCATCTTCAGAATCTTTTTTATTACTGGAAGTTGATTTTTTGCTTTTCTTTTTATCAGATTTACTAGTTGATTTATTTGAATTTGAATCATTTTTTTCATCTTCATCAATTATATCTATATCCTCATCATCAAGTATTTTATATACATCAACTAAATTATCATCATCTAAATCAAAATCACTTAAAACTTCATCAATTTCAGCAGAAGTTAATTCACCGTTTTCTTTCCCTTTCTGAACAAGTTCACTTACTTTTTTCATAGCTTTATCTTTGTTTTGAGACAAGCAAATACGCCCCCTCTTTATTTTATTTCCATGTTATTATTATTATAGATATATCGGCAAAACCCTGCAAAAAAATTATATTTTTAATTGTTGAAATATTAAAATAAACTATAAGCTTTGATTTAACGCAGATTTTGTCAAAATTTTTTATTGAGATTTATTATTAATATTATAATTTTCCATAAAAAAAGAGTAGGCTTTTACACCTACTCTAAAAATATTCTAACTTAATCGTTTTATTATATTTTAAACTTATCTTTACTGAACTACTTCATAACCCTTATTTCTCCATCCATAAGGTTTATTAGAAGACATTCCAATACCACCATTAAGTGATACAGCATCATAACCTAACATTCTTAGTCCAGCAACAGTTTGTCCTGCTGTTTGACCAGTATAACAGTAAACAACAATCTTTTTGTCTTTTGGAAGCTGACCAAAGTTTTCCTGCATTCCTGAACCCCAGGCAATATTCATTGCATTTGGAATATGACCTTCTGCATAAGCATCAGGTTGTCTGATGGAAAGAATAACAATATCTTCAGAATCTAAAATCATATTAAGCATATCTTCACTAATTTTATAGTTTTTATACATTGTTCCATTTACATCTTCTAAACCTTCTAGGTAATCTACAGTAGCAGTTTTGATTTCAGAATTAATTTCATAAGAGGTTTCCCCACCAAGCTCATTTGCTTTAGTTTCTACAGCTGCTTTATAACCATCAACTTCTGAAATACCTAGATTCCAACCAAATTTGACTGATTCAGCTTCAAAACCTGCAAAATTAAGAAGTCCTACTATTTGATTTGCAGTTTGACCAGTATAACAATAAACATAAATAGTTTTGTCTCCAGGAAGTTTATCTAAATTATTTGCTATTTGACCTGAACCCCAGGGAAGATTAATAGCTCCTTTAACATGACCTTCCTTATATACATCAGGCTGTCTAATATCAAGAATAAATAGATCTTCACCAGCTTTCACCTTTTCAACAAAAGTTTCCTGACCTATCATCGCATTATTAGAAGGGAGATTAGCAAAATAACCATTAACTGCTTCTTCTACCTCATCTGAAACTGCCATTGCTGGACTCGATACCAATAAACCTACCATTAGAACTAATGAAAGTGCAAATAAAATTAATTTGTTTCTTCTCATTTAAAATTCCTCCTTGTTTTTTTGTGTAATTTATATTAAATTAAAATTTTAATTAAATTATGAACCATCCTGAAAGTTAGTTTCAGTTGATGATCCTTCAGGAACTTCTACAGGTAATGAAGTATCAGAACCCCATTGCATCCAGGCGGCATCATAAATTTTTAAGTCTCTATAACCTGCATTATGCAAAGCTAAATAAGTCTGAGCAGCTCTTATAGAGGTTTTACAATACATGATTACAGTTTGATCTGGATTTACATCATTGTCTGGATAAGTTTCCAAAATTTCATCTATAGATTTATAAGTTCCATCTGGATTATTATTTTTTACATAGTTAATATGAACAGAATCAGGTATAGTTCCTCTAGTGAATTCCTCCTGTGTTCTAACATCTAAGAGAACAACATCATCACTTGGATTATTAACCTGTTCTAATACTTCTTCTTTAGTAGCTATCATATCAGTATTCTTTTCATCTGCTTCAAACTGAGTAGTTTCTACCTCAGGTTCTTCATCAGTGGTAGTCACAGCCCCTGCTTTTTGTAGTGCTTTTAGTCCACCACTAACTACCTGAACATTTTCATGCCCATAAACTTTCATTGTCCACCACAAACGTGCAGCGTCCATATTATTGTTACTGTCATAAGCAATTACTCGCATATTATTTGAAATACCATTTTCACTTAAAGTATCTTCAATTTTGCCTGCTGGGGCAAGCATATTTGGGAATGGCCCTAATACAGTTATATCACTTCTAGAAATATTTACTGTATCTTTTATGTGACCATTACTATAATCACCTGAACTTTGAGCATCAACAAGTATAGTATTTTCTTCTTTTACTACCTCTAATGCTTTTTCAGCTGTA
>DATFIM010000072.1 GCA_035270125.1 Halanaerobiales bacterium
CGATAATCATGACCAGGACGATCTTTAACATATCTTATCATCGATTCATCTTTATTCATTATTTTTAAAATAGCTTTTGTAATTTCTAAATTAGTTTTTTCATTATTAGCTCCAATATTATAAATTTCACCATTTTTACCTTTTCTCATTATTAAATCAATGGCCCTACAATTATCTTTTACATAAATCCAATCTCTGATATTTTTGCCATCTCCATAAAGAGGAAGTTTTTTATCCTGCATAATATTAGTTATAAATAAAGGTATTAGTTTTTCCGGATATTGATATGGACCATAGTTATTTGAAGAACGAGTAATATTTACAGGTAAATTATATGTATTATTATAAGATTTTACTAAAAAATCTGCACCAGCTTTACTTGCCGCATAGGGATTATTGGGATTAAGCATATTATTTTCATTAAATTTTCCTTTTTTAATACTACCATAAACTTCATCAGTAGAAATTTGAACAAAATTTTTAATATCACATTCTAAAGCCCTGTCTAATAAAACTTGTGTACCTTCTACATTTGTTTTTATAAATTTATTTGAATTATCAATACTTCTATCTACATGTGTTTCTGCAGCAAAATTTACTACATAATCAACACTTTTATCAAATACCTCTTCGATAAAATCTTTGCTTATAATATCACCCTGATAAAACTTATGATTTTTTGCAGAAGAAATATTTCTTAAATTATCAAGATTACCAGCATAAGTTAATTTATCTATATTAATAATTTGATCATCATAATTCTCAAGTAAATAATGAATAAAATTACTACCAATAAAACCTGCACCACCTGTAATAAGTATTTTCATAATTTGATACCATCCTATTATTATTTATTATTCTTTAAGCCCGATCCCGTTAAAGGTATTACTACTTTTTCTTTTTCATTAATTTTATTATTATAATTTAACTTTAAAAATCCAGCTGGAGCAACAGCTGAAGTCTTTTCAATATATAAACCTTTTTTCCACAATTTGTTTAGAGTCAATTTTATTTCACTTTCACTAACTGTAATAACATCACCATTAGTTTCTTTAATAACATTAACTATTTGTTTCAAACGTTTAGGCTTACCAATAGCTATTCCTTCAGCTATAGTTTTATCACATTTTTGGCTATCAAATAATTGATTAGTCTCAGAATAAAAATTTTCATATACTGGAGAACAGTTTTTGCTTTGGACTGCTATTAATTCCGGAAATTCTCCTAATTCTTTAAAACCATAATAGAGTCCTAGTAACATAGTACCATTTCCAACAGGTACAATAATTTTATCTGGAATACCTATATCTTTTTTTATTTCAAGAGCTAGAGAAGCTACACCAGCAAAAAATAAAGGGTTATATACATGTGAAGCATAATAAATATTTTTAGCATCTTTTAATATAGCCTGTGAGGTTTTATCTCTATCACCTTTTATCTTAATAATCTCTGCCCCATAAGCTTTAATTTGTTTGATTTTAGCTTTAGATGTTTTAGCTGGTAAATAAATACTGCAATCTATATTTGCTGCTGCTGAATAAGCAGCTATTGCTGCCCCGGCATTACCAGAAGAATCTTCAATTATTTTTTTAATTCCGAATTTTTTAATTTGATCTATTAAAAATACTGCTCCCCTATCTTTAAAAGAACCTGTTGGTTGTAAATAATCCATTTTTAGCCAAATGTTTTTACCATCTAATTCTTTTTTTAGTAGGGGTGTATCCCCTTCTCCTAAATCCAGGTTTATCTTTGTATCACTTATTTTCCCTTCTAAATTAAATAAACCACTACATTCACATTTATATCTTTTAGTAGATATATCAAATAATTTACCACAATTATTACATTTAAATTTCAAACACATAAAGCCATCCTTCCTATTTTCTATTTTTTAAATAAGTTTTATAATTAACATGCATAGTATTCCAGTTTTCTTCTTCATATGACCAAACAGATTCTACTTCTGAAATAGTATCTGCACCATAAGCTCCTATTATTCTTTGTATACCCCTTAGTTCATATTTCCCATCGTGATTATAATCAATTAATTCTAGATGACCAAAAGGATATGAATAGGGTCTTACTAAATCAATTTTTATCATTTTTCCATCTTTATTATATATATCCTGTTCAATATATTCATTTTGATTTGCACTGATATCAAGTTTTACTCTTTTATTTAAATTTTTAAACATTAAATTTGCCTTAAAACCATCATCAAAATAACCTACAACCTCTATACCTTTATTATTATCTTCATCAAATATAACTTTTAATTCATTTTGTTTTAAAGTAATTACACGGTGAAAATAAATACCACCACTACCTCCACTGGCTGCTTTTAGAAAAATATCTTTAGTATTATTTCCAGTAATATCTTTTAAAATCATCTTTGGTTCATAGCCAGTAAAATTTTGTAATTTTTCTTTAATTAATATATCATCATTTTCATTTTTTAAAATTATAATTATTTCATCCCAATAAATATCACTTTCCTGGGGGTTTTTACCTGCTAATATTATTTTATCTTTAGAAACAGTTTTTGAAATATTAGAAATTTGAACATCTATAACATTAAAATTTTTATCTAGATTAAACTCACTCAAATCAATATCTTCAATTTGTTTCTTTTTATTAACTATTTCACTTTCATTATTGTTGAAGTCAGAATTAACAAATAGATATCCTCCTATAATAACTAAAATTAATACTACTAGAAATATGCTTAAAGAAAATCTTTTCATTTTAATCACTCTCCGTTATTTTTTGTGATTTTTAAGACATTTCATTTTCCTTAATAATTTCAATAAATAACTCTACAAGATCGGGATCAAATTGAGTTCCAGCACATTCTTTGAATTCTTTAATAACATTTTCTTTCTTCATAGCTTTTTTATAAATTCTACCATTTGTCATTACGTCATAAGCATCAACTATAGTAATAATTCTTGATAAAAGAGGTATTTTCTTCTTTTCCAAACCAGCTGGATAACCTGTTCCATCCCATCTTTCATGATGATGTAATATATATTTTGCTACAGGAGCAAATTCTTCAGTAGCAGAAGCAATTCTATACCCCATTTTAGGATGTTCCTTGATAATTTTCCATTCTTCCTTATTTAAATCTGTTTTTTTGTTTAATATTTTTTCCGAAATTGTAACTTTTCCTATATCATGAAGAGTCGCTAAAAGTGATAAATTATTTAATTGTTCATCACTAAGACCCACTTTTTCACCAAGCCTTTGGGCCATTTTAGTCAACCTTAAAGCATGTTCTTCCGTTTCATCGCTTTTTGCCCCCAAAGTTGATAATAAATTTTTAACAAGTTTATTTTTGGCACTTTTACTTTCAGTTAATTTATTTTTATACATTTTTTTATCTGCTCTATTCAAAACATCATAGATATCCTCAGTTTCATTTTCTTTAACTGCTATTCCTACTCCTACTGATATTGGAATTTTATCTAAATCAGTTTTATTACATTTCTTTTTTATTCTTTCTTTAATTTTTCGAGCAAATTTTTCATTAGTTTCAGGTAAAAGTATAACAAATTCATCTCCTGCCCAGCGAGCAACAATATCTTCTTTTCTTATTGATGATCTTAAAATTTTTGCAGTCTTTTTTAGCATTTCGTCACCCTTTTGATGACCATAGCTATCATTAATTATTTTTAATCCATTTACATCAATCATAATTATACTAATAGGTAATTTCCTTTTTGAATCAAGTCTCTTCATTTCTTCTTCCATATATGAACGATTGTAAAGATCAGTTAATTCATCATGAAAACTTATATACTTTATTTTTTTCTGCTGTTTATTGTAATCTGTATAATCAATCTGCATTGAAAGTATACAATCTCTTCCATCTGGAAGTTGTACTTTAGTTTCTTTAAAAAAAATATAAACTTTGTCACCAGTCTTACTAATACTTTCTCCTATATATTCTATACTTTTACCTTTCATTATTTTTTTGATATTATTTTTAGCATTTTCTATATATTTTTTGGGTACTACTGTTTCAAAAATGCTTTTACCTTCAATTTCTTGTTTTTTATAACCTGTAAAATCACAATGGGCTTGATTAACTCTAATTACAATTCCGTTTTCATCAATTAACATCATACCTGCCGGTGAACTTTCAAAAATTTTCTTATAATGTTTTTCTCTTAATTCAAGTCTTTTTTGCAATTCTTCATGATAAATACCTAATAATCCCAATCCAAATAACATTCCTATACTTCCTAATAAATAATTACCTATTACATAAAATTTACTAAGATTATTTAAGGCAGGGTATAAAAACATTATAATTCCAAAAATCAATGATAAAAATGAAGTAATTTTACATATTTTTCTTTTTCCATTTTTAAAAAATATGTAGGCGTTAAAAATATAGATAAATGATGAAAAATAAAATAAAAACAAATATATATTATTATTCATAATTATAAAAAATGTTAATATAGTATAAAATATTCCATAAATATAATTCCATTTTTCATTAAAATTAAGATTAAAAAATTGGTAACTACCCTTTAACAAAAATAATGTACCTAAAATATTAATATAAATATAAATAACGTAAAGATTAAAAATTCTTATAAATAAAAAACTGATTAAATTGATAACCCAAAAAATAGTCCAGTATTTTAGATAATTAGTTTTTTCTCTAATATATACATATAAAAATACTAGCAAAAAAACACTACTACCTGTTATTGTTGCAAATAAAATACTTAAACCTCCATCACCTACTCCCATATTACTTCCCCCTACTGGTTTATGGTAAATTATTCAAATATATCTTATATAATATATTTGAATAAAAATCACAAATACCCTTCTATTTAATATTAAACTATTTTTAAAACTAGACTTTTATAATATTTCCGCCTAACTTATTAGCAGTATTAGGATCACAGGTACTAAAAATAACCTGGTGTTTATTTTTAAGATCTTTAATTAAATCAATAGCTCTTTCAGTTCTTTCTGGATCAAGATTAACTAAACAGTCATCTAATACAATAAATGAAGAGACTTTATTAAATAAAGTTTCAAACATAGCCACTCTTAAAGAAAGGGCAACTCCATCATAAGTTCCATAAGATAAATAATTCATATCTGCAGGTAAATACTTATTACTATCATTTTTAATTTTTAATTTAAATTCTTTATTTATTTTTCCAATTTTATAATTTTGGGCAGTCAATTTTTTAAGTTTATCACTAAATGATTCAGTTAATGGTTTTAAGGTATTTTGATCCATTTTAGACAATTTTTCTTTTATTTTATTTTTTATCTTGACTATTTTTCTGGCTTTAAGAACAAGTTCTTCAAATTCTTTTTTTCTCTCTTTATACATTATTTCAAGTTCTTCATATGAATTATCCCCTAAATCATTTTCAATTTTTATCATTTCCTGTTTTTTCTTACTATGTTTGTCCTCAAGTGATTTTTTTTCTTCTCTTAATTTCGAAAGATATTTTTTAAAATCAGCCGGAGAAGAAAATTTATCAGGTAAAAAAGCAAGCTCTCCTAATTTTTCTTCTTTTTTATTTATTTTAGATCTTATTTCCAGTATTTTATCCATTAATTTATCCTGATTATTATATTCATTTTCCCATTCATTAATTTTATCTTCTTTATTTTTTATATTTATTTTTAATTCATTAATTTTTTCATCTTTTAATTCATTTATTTTTTCTTCAATTATTTCTAAGTCATCTGAATTACTTGAAAATTCATATTCCCTCAGTTTTTTCAATAACTGATTATAATCCTGATCTCCAAGAATTTCTTCAATACTTTCCTCAGTATTTTTTATTTTATTTTTTAATTCATATAGTTTTTCCAGCTTATTTCTAGCATCTTCTATATTTTTTACATCCATCTTGTTTATAAGTTTATCATATTCCATTTTATAATTTTTATATTTTTCCTGAATTTTAGTAAAATCTATTTCTGCTGATTCAATTTCTAAATCTAGATTATCTGTTTTTATTCTAAAATAACCATTAGATTCAAATTCTCTCTTATTTTTAATATTTTCACTTTCATTAATTCCTCTTGTTATTTTTGTTCCTGAAGAATTAATAAAATTTATTCTAACTTTCAATTTAGCCGCTTCCAAACTAGCTCTGCTTTTTGAAATTCCATCTTTTAACTCTGCTAATTCACTTACTTTCTTTTTTGTTATATCTCCCAAATTTTCTTTTTCTAATTTCAAATCATTTATTATTTCTCTTTTTTTGTCAACTTTTTTTAACTTTTTTTCCAATACTCTATAATCCTGATCTTTTTTTGCTTTTTCTTTTTTTGCTTTTAAAGTTTCTAATCTATTTTTTTCTTTTTTTAATTTTTCTTTTTTATCAGCAAGTCTGGCTTTAACAACCGGCCATTTTTGATTAATTTTTTTTATTCCTTTTACTCTTTCTTTAAGTGATTTTAGCTCTGGTTCTAATTGTCCTCTTTCAAATATATCATCTTCTATTTCTTCATATTTATTTATTTCCTTAGTTAATGTTTCATTTTTGCTTTTTATTTTTCTCAATTTATTGCTTATATCTTCGAAATCTTCCTCGACTTTCTTAGTTCTTTTTAATTTTTTTCTTAATTTTTCTTTTTCAATATATGCTTCATATATCTGTCCATAACCCTTTAGATAAGGATTATTAATATCTCGGTCAGGATTACTTGGGCGATTATTATCAATATCCCATTTTTTCAAAAGATTATCAAGTTCATTATCAACTTTCTTATTCAACTCCTCTATGGAAATACCATCTAATTCCATGACAGCTCTACGCAAAAAATTATTAACTGTATTTATTACTTCTTCATTCTCAATTATCTTTTTAATCGCTGATTTTATATTTCTTTGTTTGGTAAAAACTATATTATTATAACTTCCTTTATCATATAATAATAAATCTTTTTTTAATTTATTAATTTTTTCCTCATTTTTAATTCTTGAACCATCAGGTAGTTTTAAATACTGTCTTGGATCATTACGACTCCATTCTTTTTCAATTACATAATTTTTGGAATTAACTATAAATTCTAAATATCCATGAATATAATCACCATCTGGGTAAGGAAAATATCTGTTGAAGAATTCTTTGTCTTCAGAATAATTTAATCTGATTTTGGCATTTTTAAATAAAGTAGCATAAATGGCATTAATAATAGTACTTTTACCAGCCTCATTTTTTCCTAATATAATATTTAAACCATCTGAAAACTCAATATTTTTATCAGCTATTCCTGCAAAGATATCAGTTTGAAATCTTTTCAGTCTCATGCCTTAACCTCCTTTATAAATTCATAGGCTATTTGTAAGGCTTTTTCATCGTCTTTGAGATCATTTAAAAGCTTATAAGGAAAAGAATTTTCAGTAAATTCACTATTGATAACTTCATTGGTGATTTTTATTTTTAAGTCATTATCATTAATTTTTAGGTAAGCAATTTTATCAGATAATTCATGATAAATTTTTTCCTTTTGGTGATATAAATTTTCTTCAATTCTTCCTTTTAATTTTAATCTAATAATTTTATTTTCTACTTTACCTTTTAGTAATTTATTTTTCATATTTTCAAAATCTTTTTTACTATTTATTTTATATTCAAGATCATAAAAATGATATTGACCGGTCGTAATTCTTTTTGCATTAATATTTTTTTCCTTATCAATTTCAATAAACCAGGCATTTCCTGAATGATCACAGTCCAAGCCATCTGGTTCAGGAGTACCACAATTAAAAATTTTACGATTAGTTATTTCTTTTTCAAAAGGATAAGGTAAATGAGTGTGTCCCAAAAGCCAAATATCCATATTTAAATTTTTCAATTCATCTTTACTCATTGTAAAATAACTATCTGTCATATCAGGTGATAGACCACTGATAGCTCCATGGCTAATACCAATTTCATATTTTCTTTTTGGGCTTTCTTCTTGAGTATTTTTGTTTTTGATCCAGTCCAAATTATTCTCAGCAGAGTGTTTGCTATCACATGGTGCAGGATATATACTTACATCTAAATCAAATTTTTTTAAATCATATTCTCTAAAATCATTGAGCAATACTATTTTACCACTCATATTATTTTTGAATTTTTCCCATAATTCTATACCACCATTATCAAAATCATGATTACCAGGCAAAATCAAAATAGCATCCCCGGAAAATTTTTTTAACTTATTAATTACTTCAATAATTTCATCTTCTTTTATATTATGTTTATCAAAAAGATCACCTGAGATTACAAATAAATTAGCATTTTTTTTATTTGCCTTTTTTATTAAAGTATCCAAGATTTTGTATCTTGCTTTAATTAATTTTTGCTGAATATATGGAGGATAGTTGTTGAATTTCATTCCAATATGTATATCTCCACTATGAAATATTTTCAATGTCATATTTATCCTCCTTCACCTATTTAATATTTGGAAGCCAATTTATAATATCTTTGATTTTTCTATCCCAATAATCCCATTCATGTCCGGCTTTCTCATCATTATAAGTAAGAACAATAC
>DATFIM010000073.1 GCA_035270125.1 Halanaerobiales bacterium
ACTTAAATTATTATACTCAGCAACATAATCAAGATCAGGGCCATATTCTCCACCATAGACAGTAGGAATTTCAATTACATCTGGCTTTTCAATATTGAATTTTTCTAAATTATTTTTTAAAGTATTTAATTTCTCAACTAATTTGCTTTTTGTTATTTCTATAGGTTTATATAGCAATAATATAGAACAATAGGCTGGGATAAGTTCTTCAACTCCACAAATTTCTTTATTTTTTATAGCTAAATACATTTTTCGTACTTCATTATTAATTTCTGGAGCTATTTTATTTTCAAATTCAATTAATAAAGCACTATCTCCCGCCACCTTATATTTTATTTGCATCAAACCACTCCAAATTATTAATTTTCAAATTATACAATATTTTTCATAGCAGTTATTTCAATTTTATTTTTTTCTAATTCTTTAACTAACTCTTTTACCAATTTAATAGCTGAAGGATTATCGCCATGGACACAAACAGTATCTGCTTTTAGACGCAAAATTTCTCCATTAATTGTTTTAACTTCACCATTTTTTATCATATTTAAAACCCTTTTCTTTACTTTAGTTGGATCTTCAATAACTGCTCCTTTAATTTTCCTGGAAACAAGAGTTCCATCTAAATTATAAGCTCTATCAGCAAATACTTCACTGGCAACTCTCAAATCTAAATTATTAGCAGCTTTATACATAGCTGAACCACCTAAAGCAACAAAGATTAAATTTTCATCCACCTCTTTAATAGCTTCAGCTATAGCTAAGGCTAAATCATAATCTGTAGAAGCCATATTATTCAAAGATCCATGGGGTTTTACATGTTGTAATTTTAAATTATGGGCTTTAGCAAAAGCTTGTAGAGCACCAATTTGATAGATCATAATTTTTTTAACTTCTTTAGGCTCTATTTCTATTTTTCTTCTGCCAAATCCAACTAAATCTCTAAAACTAGGATGAGCACCAACCATAACTTCCTGTTCTACAGCCATTTTCACTGTTTCATCCATTACTGATGGGTCTCCGGCATGAAAACCACAGGCAATATTAGCTGAAGAAATATATTTAATAATTTCTTCATCCATTCCTAAATTATAAACTCCAAAACTTTCCCCCATATCACAATTAATATCAACTTTAAATTTATTCATCTTTTTTCTCCTCCTGTTCTTATATTATCATATTTTAAATTTAATCCAAAATAGAAAAATTTATCCATAAATCAAAGCCAGGAAAATCCTGGCTTTGTTAGAATTTTATTTGTTTTTTTAGTTAGTTTTTAATTATCTTTTACCTCAAATTGAGCAATTAAAGAGTTAAGATTTTTAGCTAATTCTTCTAATTCATCAGCTGAAGCTGAAAGTTCTTCTACAGTAGCACTCTGTTCTTCTGCTAAAGCAGATACTTCTTCAGAACTGGCTGAGTTGTTTTCAACTGCTTCACTAACAGAACTTACAGAGCTATTAAGTGAATCAATAATATTATCAAGACTTACAGCAAATTCTTTCATTTCTTCTATCTGTTTTTGCGTCTTATTAGAAGCTTCAACCATCTTATTGAGAGAATCACCAGCATCATTAATTATACTGATCTGTTTTTCAACTTCTTCTATATTTGTGTCCATCGAGTTTACAGTTGCGGTAGTCTCTGACTGAATATCTTCTATTAAACTATTTATCTTATTTGTAACTTCTGAAGATTCTTCAGCAAGTTCTCTGACCTCTTCTGCTACCACACTGAATCCTCGGCCTTCTTCTCCAGCTCTAGCAGCCTCTATTGCAGCATTTAAGGCAAGTAAATTAGTTTGAGAAGATATTCCTTCTATCATTTCTACCATATCTCCAATTTCTTCTGACCTCTTACCCAACTTTTCTATTGCTTCAGTTGCAAAATTAACTGTCTCACTTACTACATCAAGCTGATTAATTGCCTTTTGTAGAGCCTTATTTCCTTTTTCAGCTGATTTTGAAGACTGATCTGCCATTTCTAAACTCTTATTAACATTTTCTTTTAGACTTTTACCTTCTTCCTTAAGATTATCAGCAACTTCCTTAACACTTTGTATATCATGATTTATATCTTCACTACCTTCTGCCACTTCAGTAATACTGTGGGCAATCTCTTCAGAACTTCTACCTGTTTCTTCAGAAACTGTATTAAGATCTTCAGCAGCTGTTAAAACAGCATCTGAATTATCATCTATATTACTTACTAGTTCTCTAAGTGTCCGTATCATTTCATTAAAATTATCAACTAATACTCCAATTTCATCAGTTTTACCTTTTTTGTCAACTTCTTTTTTAAGATTACCATTTGCTACTTCTTTTGACCTCTCCACAAGTCTATTTACAGGATTAACTGTTGATTTGGTTAAGAAATAAGCAATAATTCCTGACAGAATTAAAGTAATCCCAGTTGCCAAAAAGAAAATCATATTTGAAAATTGTTCTATTTGTGCTTCTTCCTCTTTTAACTTTTCTATCTCATTTTGGGTCAGGTCTGACATTTCTGCTAAATTTTCTCTAACCATATTTAAATTAGGCATAACATCTTCTCTAAACATCCTGATTGCCTCTTCTTCATTTCCTGATTCATATAAACTAACAACTTCCTGCCCTAAGCTATGTAATTTTTTGTGAGGCTCTTCCATAGCATTAAAAGGTTCTTTTAGATAATCCTCAGGATTCATATCATAATACCACTGTCCAAGATTGCATTCTGTATGATTACCTAATTCAGGCGGCTCTCCCCCTACAAGCATATCATAAATGCTCATTGCCCAGAGATGGTGGTCAATTTCCAATGAAGACAAATGTAATTGATATTCTTCCATTTCGATAATTTCTTTTTCCATTTCTAAAACTTTATGTGAATAATGATATTCTATGTAACTCGCTATTCCAAATAATAAAATAATTATTAAAAAACTTAAAGCAAATTTAGCAAATATAGAGCTTTTTATTTTTTTTATCACTATTTTTCCCTCCTGCTGATTATTTTTCTACTATCTTATCTCTACTATAGAAATATACTGTAATTTTGTTACCACTATTATTAAATTCTAATCTATCAACAACCTCATTAATCATCTTTAAACCTCTTCCTTTTTCTGCAAAAGATAATTCTGATTCTAAATTACAATTCTCCCAATCAAAACCTTTACCAGGGTCTTTTACACTTAATATTATTTTATCATTTTTAATTTTTACATTAACTCTGATTTTAAAATTGCTTTTAGAGGAATTAATCTTTGGAGCACTACTACAACCATGTTCAATTGCATTTGCCAGCATTTCTCGAGAGGCTAATTCAATACGAAAATTCAAATTTTCAATATGGGTATTATAAGATTCTAAAATATTAAATAGTTTTTCTAAAAATTTTTTGATGATTTTAGGCTTACATCCAAATTCTAATTTACTCTCTTCTAATAAATTACCCATTAAAAGCACCTCATTACTACTTAATTTGTAGATTATTTTAGATTATTATATGCTTCATCTACACTATCAAAAATATTTATTATTTGAGATATTTTAGTTATATTAAAACTTTTCTTTATTTTTTCATTAGCATTAGCTATCACTAATCCACCTTCTCTTTCCCGTAAAAATTTAAATAATGATAAAATAAAACCAATACCAGAACTATCAATAAAAGAAACATCTTCAAAATCCATTATTAAATTTTGATACTCAGTTTCGCGTATTTTTTCTTTAGCTGTCTCCTTAAGTTCATTAGAATTTTCAAAAACAATTTCTCCATTGAATTTCATTATTGGAACTTCTCTTTCATCAACAATAAATTTAAAGTTTTTCTCTTCCATTATTTACACCTCACTTTTATTTTTAAATAAAAGGAAATAAACTTTATTTCCTAATTTATTTTTGCTTATATAAATCTTAGCTTCTTCAAAAAAATTCTTAGTTATATCTTTATTTGCTATTTCTTCCATAAATACAATTTCATTTTGAAACTCATATTTTTTAATAAATTCATCCCATTTAACTTTTCTACTTTTATCTTCTATAGCTAGCATAATTTTAGAAGAATCGTCTATAAATTTAAAATTTATATTATTTTTACTAGATATCTTTTCATTGCTTTTTATAAAAGTAGTTAAATTTTCTTTTATATCATTTATAAAATCCAGTTCGAAATTTTGCTTAAAAATATTTCCTTCTTCTACATCACCATCAAAATAGTCCATAATTAAATAGGTAATATCATCTCTATTATCTTTATCTCCCATAAAATCATAAAAATCTTTTTGGATTATATCATTCAAATAAGGGGCAGGTAAAAATGAATACTTTTTTAATAATTTATCAATTTTTTTATGATAAATTATATTCTCATTTTCACTTTCAAAAAGACCATCAGTTGAAAAAAACAAACTGGTATTTTTTTCAAGTTCTAATTTTTCCTCCTTATTAAAATTTTTCATAGAACCAATAGCAGTAGAGATCGGCAAACCTCCAATACTGTAATCATTTATATTGTTATGAGAATCTAATTCGAAAAAAGGAAATTGAAAGCCACGGGCACTATATTCTAATTGACTTTTATCTAAATCAATAACTCCTATGAACATGCAGAGAAGGTAATCATCTGGAAATTGCTCATTTTGATATTTTTGATCAATATATGTCATTAAATCTTTAGTTGAAACCATTTCTCCTGGATTATGGCGTAATTTAAAATAATTTTCAATACTGTCATTTATAAATATCGATAATAATGTACTATCAATTCCATGCCCAGACACATCGAAAAAATAAAATAAATACTGATTAAAAAGAGGATCCATAGCCTCATGATCTATTTTAAATAAATTATAATAATCTCCACCAATATATTCAGCCGGCTTATAATAATCACTTATAAAAAAGTTTTGGGGTTCATTTAAACCATCAGGTAACATTTTTCTATGGACATCCTGAGCTTTTTTTAATTTGCCTTCAATATCTTTTTTTAAATCTTCAATATTTTCTTCTTTTTCTATTATAGTATTTTTCAATTTTTCATTTTCTCTTTTTAATAAATAATATCCAAAAATAATAACAGAAACAAATATTAATAATATATTATAGTACATATATCCACCTCAATAGTTTATTTGACTAAAGGAACTTTAGTCTATTATAAACTATAATATGGTTTTTATCAATTTTATTCCCTTTTTTACCAGTAAAGGGTTATTGGTTTTAAATCCAATAAAATTACGTTTTTTCTCATCCTCATATTTTCCAAATCCATCTAAATCATAGGCTACTAACATGGATTTGCGTTTAGGATGATCAACTATCAAAAACCACTCTTTTATCAAATCATGTTTAGGTGGTAAATATACAAATTTAATATCTGAATGAGGTTTTAACAATTTATCCTTTTCTCCAAACATATATACCTTTTTGATTTTATCAGCTATGAGGTGATATCTATCATGAACCGCTTCTGCCCTGGAGAGTTTTTGAAAACCAACATAAGCAACTGCCTCAGATTCTTCTATAAGCAAAACCTCTTCCAATATTTTAGAAATCATTTCTAGAGTTGGAATAGAAGTTTCAAATTTAACAGGAAATTTTTCAGGAGTTTTATAAAAATAATCTTCTTTTACTTCTTTAACATCCCCATTAATCTCTGGAAAAAACTTTTTATATAATGAAATATTTTGCAACTAAATTCCTCCTAATTTTCTACGTTCAACTCCTTTACATCTTTTTCATTAAATATGCTTTATTTCCAATCTTATTATAAAAAAACTCATCACAACCAGCAAAAGTCATTATTATACCTCTTCCACGATCACTATTTTTAGCTAAATTAAAGTTTTTATCTATTTCTTTTTTCCAATTAAAACCCTTCCCTTCATCTTCTACTACTGCAAAAACAAATTTTTCATTTACTAATAATTCTATTCTTATTTTTTTATTTTTATTTGCTTTATTACCATGTTCCATAGCATTAATTATTAATTCATGCAAACCCATTATAAATATATCTTTTTTATCATTATGTCCCAATAAATCAAAAATCTCTTTATGAAATTTTCTTACTGCTTTTTTATTACTATCAATTTCAAAATAATATTTTTTTGTATTTTTTTTGTTTTTTTGAAAAATTAAATAAGTAATATCATCTCTAATAGGATTGCTTTCCCTTGTAAACTCAATAAATTTATTTTTTATATTTTGAGAAATAACTGCTGGTGGTAAATCAACTTTATTTAGAAAAACCTCTTGATACATATCGACAAAATATTCTCCATCAACTCTTTCTTCTGTAATACCATCAGTATTAAAAATCAAAGTATCTCCTTCTTCTAAATATAAATTATCAGTTTTAAAATCTAAAACATCAATAGAAAAAGCAGATGATATAGGCAATCCTTTATTTATCAATTTATCTAATTTTTTAGTATTTCTATTTTCCCTATACAATAATATAGGTTCCTGTATACCTAAATTTAGATATTCTAATTGATCAGTATCAGTATTCAAAACCATAATAATCGTACAAATAAAATAATCATCTGGATAATTTTCTTTTAAATATTGTTCTGCCAAAAATCGTCCAATATTAGCCGGATTAATTTTTTCAATATTTACCGCTTCTACATAACTATTGATAGTACTTTTGATAAAACTACTCATAACTGCTGCTTCCAGTCCATGGCCTGTTACATCAGATAAGTATAATATAACTTTATTGCCTTTTTTAATAATATCATAAAAATCTCCACCTAAATTTTCTGCAGGAAGATAATAGCTTTCAAAAGAATAATTCTTTAACTTTGGATTATTATAGTTTAAGGTGCGTTTATGTATTTCATCTGCTTTTTTAATTTGTTTTTCCAATTCATAATATAAATATTCTAACTCCATTTGTTTCATTTCTAATTTAACTGTATAATTTTCTATGAGTGATGCAATGTATTTATTAGCTTCTAAATTTTCTCTCTTCATATAAATACCCATCCCTTTTTCACTACTTAAATTTTTAATTATCGCTTATTTTTTTATTTTTCATCTATTTTTATAACTTTATTTAATTTAATCATATCAAACATATTCTTTATATAGTCACTTTGAATATTTTTTATAGATAACTCTCCATCTTTCTCTTTTAATCTTTTATGAAATAATAATAGTTTTCCCAAACCTGAACTATCGATACTATTAACTTCTCCAAAATCAATCTCTATCTGATTATACCCTTCTTCTTTTATAGAGATTAATTCTTCTTTTAATTCATTAGAATTAGCAAAATCAATATTTTCTTGAGGACTAACAATTACTTTATTTTCATTTAATATATTTTTATTTATTTCCATACCTTTCCCTCCAAATTTTTTATGATCTTAATTTAAAATTATATACTTTGTTTTAAAGTTAAAAAAATATTTTCATCAATTTTATTATTTTCAACCATCTCTTCCATTATTTCCAGCGCCTTAGATATAGTAAAAGCTGATCTGTAAGGACGATCTTCAGTAAGAGCCTGAAATACATCACTTACTGCCATTATTCTACTCCCTATATTAATATCTTCTGATGAAAAACGAAAAGGATAGCCACTGCCATCCAATCTTTCATGATGAAAAGCTGCCCATTCAGGCATACTTCCCAATCCTCTTATTTTCTTTAATAATCTATATGTATAATAGGAATGTTGTTTTATAATTTTATATTCCTTATCAGTCAATTCCGCTTCTTTCTCTATTATTTCAGCTGGAATAATCAATTTACCTAAATCATGAAATAAACCAGCAATTCTAATTACACGTTGTTCTAATTCTTCATACCCTAACTCATGAGTCAACATAGCAGCAATAGTTGAAACTCCTGTACTATGGCGAGAAGTAAAAGGACTTATTCGATCTATTAAATGTGCTAAAATAGTTGCTAAAGATTCCAGATTTTTTAAATTTATTTTGATTTGAGTTTCTTTTCCCCATTCTTCTAAAATATTATTATATTCTTTGGTTTCTAAATTTAACCAAAAAGATTCTTTTTTAGCCAATTTTAAAAATGCTTTTACTAAATCAGGATCAAACCATTCTCCGGATTTTTCTTTTATTTTATTAAGAATTCTGTCTACCTGAAATAATATATATTTTTCTTCACTAATTAGAGATTCAATTCTATCAGCAAGAAAAATTATACGACTTGCTAAAGGAATTTTCTTTTCTTTTACATTATCAAAATTATCTCCATTCCATTTATGGTGACTGTATAAAATAATATTATCAATATTAGGTAAAAAATTTATTTTTTTGAGTAAATTTGCTCCATTCCTACTTTGTCTTTCTATAAATTTTTCATTTAATTGAAAATTATTTTTGATAATCCTCTTTTCTTCAACACTCATTATCCCAATATTATTAATTAAAGAAGTTAAAACTAATTTATTTATTTCTTTTTTGTTAAATTCTAGATAATTTGCTAATTCCAAAGATATATAGGCAACTCTACTTGAATGATCCAAGATCTCAATTTTTCCCATATCAAGTGCTCTAGAAATACTAATAAACAAATCACTAATTCTCATTTCATTTTCAGGTAATTGACCAAAATTTTGAGTTACAATAGAACTAAATTGAGTATTTACCACAACATCCACTCCTAAAATATATTATCCATTATCTGTATTTTCCATTTGTGATTTAAGTGCTTCATATCTTGAACGAAGTAATTTTTCATGTCCTTTTTCATCCTGTATTAATTGATCAAAAAGAGCTTTAGCTTTATCATTTTCAGCCTGCTCTTTCAAAGTTTTATACTTATTTTGGGCCTGGATTTCATCTTCAATAGCTTCTAGAATACCTTCTAGTACTTCTTTCATAGTTTATCACTCCTATTGTAGAAAATAATTAGTATTAGTTATCAGTTTTATTAACTTATATAAATTCTTCTATATTTATTTTAAAATTCCTTTTTATTTTTTGCAAAAAATAAAAAATCAACTGTATCATTTTTAAATACAGTTGATTTATGAAGATTATTTAATTTTCAAAACCGGGATTTAAATGACAGGCTACATAATGATCCTGTTTTATTTCTTTGAATTGTGGTATTTTTTCTGAACATATCTTTTCTGCATACGGACAACGTGTATGAAATCTACATCCTGAAGGAGGATTAACTGGACTAGCAACTTCTCCTTTTAAAGGGATTTCATTATGTTCTACATCAGGGTCAGGTAAAGGAATTGCTGAAAGAAGAGCTCTAGTATAAGGATGTATAGGATTATAATATACTTCATCACTTTCAGCCAATTCTACTAATTGTCCCAAATACATAACTCCTATACGGTCACTAATATATTGAACCACACTCAGATCATGAGCAATAAAAAAGTAAGTTAAATCAAATTCTTTTTGCAAATTATTCATGAGATTTAATATCTGAGCCTGTATTGAAACATCTAGAGAGGCTACAGGTTCATCTGCTACTATAAATTCAGGATTTAAAGCAAGTGCTCTAGCAATACCAATCCTCTGTCTCTGTCCCCCAGAAAATTCATGAGGATAACGATCTTTATAACTTTCTGGAATACTTACCTGTTCTAATAGTTCATTGATTCTTTCTTTTCTCTCTTTTTTAGGATAATTATGAGTCCGAAGAGGCTCTTCAATTATTTTTTCAACTTTCATTCTAGGATCCAAAGAAGCGTATGGATCCTGAAAAATCATTTGAAATCTCTGTCTCATATCTTTTAATTCTTTTCCCTCTATATTTACTAAATTTTTAT
This sequence comes from Halanaerobiales bacterium, assembly GCA_035270125.1. NCBI lineage: Bacteria > Bacillati > Bacillota > Clostridia > Halanaerobiales > Halanaerobiales bacterium. Next base: position 9,751 of record DATFIM010000073.1, read on the forward strand.
CTTTGTAAAATATATCCCCCTTAGTAGGCTCCAAAAGCCGCATAAGTAGTCTTCCTGTTGTTGATTTACCACAACCTGATTCTCCTACAATTCCAAGGGTTTCACCTGAAAATATTGTAAAATTAAGTCCATCTACCGCTTTTACAACTTCTTTTGAACGAGAAAAGAAACCTCCTCCAAGTTCAAAATATTTTTTGAGATTCTCAACTCTAATTAATTCATTTTTATTCATTCTTATCACCTTCTAACCAACATGCAGAATAATGGTTTTTACCAACTTCAAACATTGGTGGAGCTTCTTTATGACATTTTTCCATAGCTTTTGGACATCTATGCGAAAATCTACATCCTGAAGGAAGATTATGAAGATCAGGTGGCTGTCCTTCTATAGGAGTTAATTCTTTCTTTTTTCCAGGAACTGGTAAAGAAGCTAATAAACCTTTAGTATAGGGATGAGATGTTTTATTAAACAAATCACTTACAGATGCTTTTTCCATTAACTTACCGGCATACATGACTGCTACTGAATCACTTATTTCTGCTACTACCCCTAAATTATGAGTTATAAGTATTATACCCGAATCCATATCTTCTCTTAATTTAAGAAGTAATTTTAAAATTTGAGATTGGATAGTAACATCAAGAGCAGTTGTAGGTTCATCTGCAATTAAAAGATCAGGGCTACAAACAAGTGACATTCCAATTACTCCTCTTTGTCTCATTCCTCCACTAAACTGATGTGGATATTGTTTAGCTCTTGCCTCAGCAGAAGGTATTCCCACTTTTTTTAACATATCTATCGCTCTTTTGAAAGCAGATTTTTTATTTTCTTTTTCATGAATAATTGGAACTTCTGCAATTTGGTCTCCAACTGTATAAACAGGATTAAGAGAAGTCATCGGATCCTGAAATATTATTGAAATTTCATCTCCTCTAATATTTCTCATCTCTTCTTTTGATTTTTCTAAAAGATTTTCTCCTTTAAAATATACTTCCCCATCAACTATTTCACTTTTTTCATGACCAATTAATCCCATAATTGTTCTTGAAGTAACACTTTTACCACAACCTGATTCTCCAACTATAGATAAAATTTCATTTCTATCTACTTTGAAATCTATTCCATCTACTGCTTTTACTGTACCTTCTCTTGTTTTAAAATGTGTTTTTAAATTTTTAACTTCAAGTAATTTATTATTCATTATTCTTCCCTCCTTCCTATTCTTCAAGCTCATTTTTCAATTTTGGATCAAGAGCATCACGCAAACCATCTCCTAAAACATTGAAACTCAAAATAGCAAGCGTTGCAGCTAAACCCGGAAATATAGCTACCCACCAGGCAGATTCCATCCAATTAGTTCCCATATTAAGCATAATGCCCCAGGAGGGAACATCAGGTTCAACACCTAAACCCAAAAAACTTAATGCTGCTTCAGCTCTAATAGCAAAACCAAAAGATAAAGTAGTTTGCACAATTATTGGAGCCAAAATATTAGGAAGAATATGTCTCCACATAATTACTATATCTTTAACTCCCATTGAATGAGCTGCTTCTATATATAAAGTATCTTTTATAGATAAAACTGCACCTCTGGCAATTCTAGCAAAAATTGGAGTATATACTATCCCAATTGCAATCATCACATTATTTAAACTTGATCCTAATAAGGCCATTATAACAAGGGCTAATAAAATATGAGGAAAAGAAAACATTATATCCATTAGCCGGGATAAAACACCATCAACCCATCCACCATAATAACCAGCTACAGTTCCCATTATAACACCTATAACCAGAGCAATACTTACAGATATTAATCCTACTCGAAATGAAATACGGGTACCATATATTATTCTGCTCAATATATCTCTTCCAAACTGATCAGTTCCAAACCAATGTTTTTCACTAGGACCTTCTAAAGTTGATCTAGGATTCATTTTATAGGGGTCATAAGGGGCAATTAAAGGAGCAGCTAAAGCAAAAATTAAAAATATAACTAATAATACAAAACCAGTAAATGCCAGTTTATTTTTATAAAATCTTAAAAATATTTCGCGCAATTTGATCTCCTCCTCTACTTCATAATTACTTTATTTAATATCTGATTCTTGGATCTATTACAGCATAAATAATATCTACAATTAAATTTATAATAACAAACCCACTAGCTACCAAAAGAATGGTTCCCTGCATAAGTGCATAGTCTCTATTTGTTATAGCTTGAAGCGCAAGCTGACCAATTCCAGGTAAAGAAAATATTTTTTCTATTACTACTGAGCCTCCCAGAAGATAACCCATTTGTATTCCAATAACAGTTACAACTGGTATCAGAGCATTTTTTAAAGCATGACCAATAACTAGAGTTTTTTCTGTTACACCTTTTGCCCTTGCCATTTCAATATAGTCTTTTCCTAGAACTTCTAGCATAGAAGAACGAGTCATTCTCATTATTACTGCTCCTACAGCAGCTCCCAATGCAATAGATGGCATAAACATATGATGCAGATTAGCTGATAAAGATTCACTGATAGGAACAAATCCTCCTGAAGGAAATAATTTTAGTTTTAAGGAAAGAATTAATATCATAACTGTCCCTAACCAAAAATTTGGTATTGAAACCCCCAGTAAACCTAAAAAACTGGCCCCATAATCAGCAGCACTATTCCTCTTAATGGCTGCAATAGTGCCTAAGGGAATAGCTATAAATATACAATAAAACAAACTCATTAACATGAGTTGAAAAGTAACTGGCAATCGTTCAATAATAGTTTTGGTAACAGGTTCATTTGTGAAAAATGATCTACCCATATCACCTCTAAAAATATTTCCAATCCATTTTGCATATTGTACTGGCAGGGATTTATCCAGACCATATTTTTCTCTTAATTCTTCTGCCTGTTCTTGATTATAATTAACTCCCAACATAGCAGTTACTGTATCACCCGGAACTAGCCTAATTATAAAAAAGGCTATAATTGAAATCCCAATCAATACTGGTATAGCAACTAAAATTCTTTTCATTATATATTTCCACATTAATATTCCCCCTCCCAAAAAGAAAATAAAAATATTTTTAAAGTTATTTTAGATTCAATAAAACCGACCTTAAAAAAGGCCGGTTTATTGAATTTATAAATTTTATTCTAATCATCAAGCCAGGTATCCTGAAGAGAATTAGTGGTTTTAGTTGGATTTACATCAAATCCTTTTACCTTTTCTAGATAAGCTGCTGCTTGATCATTAACATAGAGAAAAGCCATTGGTGCATCTTCTACAATTAATTTAATAGCATCTTTATAAATCTCTTTTCTTTTTTCTCTGTCAGGAGTTGTTCTCCCTTTTTCAAGAAGTCTATCTACCTCTTTGTTAGAATAGGCCTGTTGATTCCATTGTTCTCCTGAATGAAAAATATTATATAAAAACTCATCAGGATCTACAAATCCTATCCAGCCAATTACTGTCATTTTGAAATCTTGATTTCCTAATTTATTAAAATATACACTTGATTCAAGAGCTCTGATTTCAATATCGATCCCTAATTGTGCTAATTGCTGTTTTATAATCATTGCTGCATTTTTTTGAGCATCATTAGCTGATAAAACAATAAGTTCAGTACTAAATCCATCACTATAACCAGCTTCATCTAATAAAGCTTGAGCTTTATCTAAATTTTGTTCTGGATATATTTCAAGTCCAGGATGTGCCCAGTGGCCAGGAGGAATTGGTCCACCATCAAGTGGTGTAGCATGTCCAAACTTAACCATCTCTGCCAACATACTTCTATCAATTCCCCAGGCAACAGCCTGTCTTACTTTTTTATTAGATAATGGTCCTTCCTTAGTATTTAGACCAAGATATTCCCAGTAAGTTCCTGGCTTTGATTCAACAACAATTCCTTCTTCTGATTTTAGTTTATCAACATTTTTAGCTTCTAATTGTAAAATCATGTCTAATTCTTCATTTCTTAAAGCAGTAGTCCGAGCAGTTGCATCTGGAATAGGTCTCATTTCTACTTGATCTAAATAAGGTTTACCCTTTACAAAATAATCTTCAAATTTTTCTAATAACAGATGTTGATCCTTTTTCCACTCTACTAATTTAAATGGGCCACTTCCTGCATCAGCATTATCAATACTACCATCATTAGCTTCAACTACATTTTTATTAACAATTGCATTCATTGGATAGGCCAAAAAAGTAGTAAAAGGAGCAACTGGTTTGTCCATTATAAATTTAATTGTATATTTATCAGAAATTTCCATTTCCTTTACAGCTTCAAAATGAGATGCTCTAACATTTTGTTCTATTATTCTGTTAACAGAATATTTAACATCTTCTGCAGTTAATTCGTCTCCATTGTGAAATTTTACTCCTTCATGAAGATGAAAAGTATATACTTTCCCATCATCAGAAATCTTATAATCTTTGGCCAAATCACCTTCTAATTCACCATAAGAACCTTTTTTATAGCGCAAAATAGTATTATACATATTTTCAATATAACGCATAGAGCCAGCAGCTGATGCCTTATGAGGATCAAGTGTCTTAGCATCACTAAAAGAACCGTCAGTCATTACTAACTTACCACCATACTCTGGTTCCTGGGCTTCTAATTTAGAATAAAAACTACCTCCAACTAAAAGAGTCAAAATTAAAACTAAAGACAATAATCTGAATTTTTTATTCATGCTTTTATTCTCCCTTCTTTTTTTAATTTAAAAATTTAATTAAATTTTTAATGATTTAATATTTCACTAAATCATTTAACTAAATAAATATGCATAAATCATTCCGCCCTCACTTTACTATCAAGAGAGTAAAGTAATATTTATAAATGGGATTGATTTATTATTCATTTTTTTATATCCCATTTATAAACTAATGAACAAAACTGAAAATAAAATATAAAAAATACATTTGACAATTGAGTATATATACATTATAATACATAACAATAGAATTTACCACAGTAAATTGTTGAAGTTGGCTTTTTGGACTTAGGATCAATTTAGATGAGTTGAGAATTTAGCTTAGATTAGCTGAGAGGAGAGGTTAAATTGAAATTAAAAGATTTTGTCGAGGTAAGTTTGTTGTTGGCGGTAGGGTTTATTTTACATAGTTTCTTTCCACCTATTTTATTTGGAATGAAACCTGATTTTGCTCTATCAATGCTTTTTGTTATTATTCTTATTAAGAAGGATTTTAAAATTGCTATTCTTGCTGGTATTGCAACTGGAATTTTTACAGCTTTAACTACTGGTTTTCCAGGAGGACAAATCGCAAATATTATTGATAAAATAGTAACTACAATAATAGTCTCCACCATAGTTATAAATCTTCCAATTAAAAACCTTATTTATGTGGGAATTGTAAATGGATTGGGTACTATTTTAAGTGGAGTAGTGTTTTTAGGTAGTGCCGGACTTCTTTTTGGATTGCCTGGCCCTTTTATGGCCCTGATAATGACTGTTGTAATTCCGGCAGCTGCAATTAATACTTTTATAGGTATTATTTTGTATACTTCTGTATTGAAAAGTAAAAAAATTGTTAGTACAACTTAAAATTAGACAAAAAATTTCGGTCAGGTACCCCCTTATCCAATGTCCCTGACCAATTAACCCCAGCCCGGTATTTTAAAATACCGGGTATTTATATTTTAAAATTTAGGCTGACTTTCTTTTTTTATTCTAAACTCACTAGGAGTAAGGTCTTCATATTCCTTAAATACTCGTGTAAAATAATTTGGATCATTATATCCCACTTCAAAAGATATTTCTGCTATATTCATTTTTGAATTTACTAAAAATTCCTTAGCTTTTTTTATTCTAAATTTATTAAGATAGGTTACAAAAGAAACTCCTACTTCTTCTTTAAATAAATGACTAAAATAATAGAGACTTAAACCAACTTTTTTTGATACCTTTTTTAAAGATAGCTCTTTGTTATAATTATTTTCTATATAATCAAGTGCCTGGTTAACAGAATATTTGCTGCTTGAATCTCCTTTGCTTTTCCGTAAAATTGTAAATAATTTATCACCGATTTTTTGAATATATTTCCTCATTGTTCTTTCAGTTTCTGCCTGTAAAATTTCTCTCATAAAAGAAGATAGCTCATAAAAAGACTCTCCTTCATCTTCTGTAACTTCATTTATTTCTTCAATAATTCTATATATAAAATCAAGAATCTTTATCTTTACTGTATCAGGTTCCAATTTTTCCTCCATAATGCTATTTACAATTTCTAAAAAATAATAATCTATATTTTCTAAATTTGCAGATTCTATTTTATCAATTAGCTTAGTTTCCATTTCAGAAATAAAAATCGGTACATCATTTGTGAATTTGACCATTTCATCTATATGCATAACACTATTTTTTTCTCTAAAATAACAGCTTTTACAAACATTTAATGCTTCTTTATAGGAAAAAATAAGTCCTTTTAAATTATCATAAATCCTACCCAAACCTATAGAATAAGTGTATTCACTTTTTTCTTCCAAATTTTCTTTTAAATATTCTCCAAAAGATACAACTTTTTCTTTAGAGTTTTCTTCCTCAATAAAATCAGCAGAATAAAAAAGTACTAACATATCTTCTTCAATTAAAGCCGATAATATATCCTGAGAATAATTACATGCCAAATTATTTAAATTAGTTAAAATATCCTGTTGTATTTCTTCTTTTCTAAATTCACTAATATCAGCAGTTAAAAGTTCATAATTATTTATTTTTATAACCAGAGCAGCATCTACTGGTAATTTAAATTGTCCAATATCAAGCTCATTTCTAAGACCCTTCATTTTATCTGTATATCCAAACAAAAGATCATAAACTATAGATATTTCCCGGTTTAAATTCTCGGGCATAAGTTTTCCTCCTAATAAGTACTGAATTTTTATCTGAACTAAAGGTTATAACTAATATTATAATATTATATATATCTGCAAATTACAACAAATTAACAAAAAAATGCCTGAGGAAAACCTCAGACATTTTTGTTTTATATTAAATTTTAATGATTAATTACCTGTTTTTTAAAGAAAAATGTTTTACTGCATTTTCTAATTCATCAGCCATACTAGACAATTCCTCTGCAGAAGCTACAATTTCTTCTGTGGAAGCAGATTGTTCTTCACTGGCAGCTGCGACTTCTTCAGCATTACTGGCAGCTTCTTCACTAACTTTAGAAATATCTTCAACCGCTTCCTGAATTGCACTACTATTTTTCTCCATTTCTTTGTTACTTTGAGTTACTTTATCTATAACCTCTCCAAGTTCTGTGACAGTCTTTTCTAACTCATTAAATATTTCAGCAGTATTATCAATTGCTTCTACACTTTCATCTACTTCTTTTTTGCTTTGATTCATTTCGTTAATAGTATTTTGAACATCATCTTGAATCTCTTTTATTAAACTACCTATTTTTTCAGTAGCTTCTGAAGACTCTTCTGCTAATTCTCTTATTTCATCAGCAACTACACTAAATCCTCTACCAGCTTCACCTGCTCTTGCTGCTTCAATAGCTGCATTGAGAGCAAGAAGATTTGTTTGGGCTGATATTCCATTTATTAATTCTACTATTTCACCAATATCAGCTGATTTTTCACCAAGTTCATTTATTGTTTCAGCCACTTTATCTGTACTTTCATTTACCCTGTTAATTTTACTAACAGAGTTATCAAGTTCTTTGTTCCCTTTATCTAAATTATCTAAAACACCATCAGCTTTATTTGACATTTCATCTGACATTTTACCAGTCTCTTTTATTTCTGAAATTAATCCTTTTACATTATCAGAAGTTTCATCTACTTGAGCTGATTGTTCTTCAGCCCCAGAAGCAACATTTTGAATAGCTCCACTCACTTCTTCTGCAGATTTTGCTACTTCCTCTCCAGAAGCTGAAAGTTCTTTACTTGAAGAAGCTATTTCAGTAGAAATATCTGAAACCTTAGAAATCATTTCTCGTAAACTATCACTTAATTTATTAAACCAGGCTCCTAATACCTCTATTTCATTTTTATTTGCCCGTTGATAAACTTCACATTCTTCACAGGAATCATATTCACCATCAAGAATTTTGGGACAATGAATTTCTTTATTAAATTCTGGAGCATAACTTCCAACATCAAACCAACATTGGACATCATCCTTACCATAATCTGGACAATCTTCTACTCCACAATCCATAATTTCTGAGCAATTTACACTTTCAAGATCATATGAAACATTAAGATCTCCGAGAGCTAAATCAGCAAACAAATCTTTAAATTTATCTAATGAATTGAATATTCTATTTACCATAAAATATGTGATTAAAATAATCAAAATTATACCTAAAGCTGAAAAAATAAGTACTCTATTTCTAATATTATTAATTTGAGAAAGGGTTTCACTTCTATCAAAAGTTACTTTAAAATATCCTATAACTTCATTATTATAATTTGTAAATGGTTTTAATAATAAATTTTCTGTTTTTAAGTTTTTAATAATTGTTTCATTATTTTTAAGTTGAGAAATTTCTTCTTCACTAATTTCATAAGTATCTTCATGACCGGTACTGGCAATTTGAGAATCCTGATTATTTTCCCAGGAAACACCCTGACCAGTTTCTAAGGTATATATAAAATATTCTCCGTGAAAATTATTTTTCATTTCATCTAAAAAATCTTCACCTAAATCAGCCCCCATTTCTACAGTACCTATATGTTCTCCTTGATAGGAAATTGGAGCAACAACCCTAAATCCATAACCAGCTCTTCCTTGCTCAACACCACTTATAATTTCTCTGTTTTGATTTGCTTCATTAACCGTATTTCTAAAACCACTTAAATCATCACCATATTTTTCAAGATTATGTAACCTAAGAAATGATGCTGAATCTGGTAAATGAAAATGAAATTGAGCAATACTATCACTTATTTGCCGATATGAATCAGCAAACATTTCAATTAACCTTTCCCGATCCCTATTTGCAAAAGCTTCTTTTACCTCAGGATTATTAATTACAGTCATTAAAGCAGTTTTTGCTTCTGCAACTCTAGTTTCAATTTTCATTTCCAGAGCTTTTTCAATTTCCACTAGTTTATCTCTTTCCTGTTCTTTAATATTAGTACTCATATGTTGGAAAATATAAAAATTAGTTAATGATATTATTATTATAAGACTAAGACTAAGAGCTAACATCAATTTTAAACGCAGAGACATTCTTTTAAAAAATTTCATATCACACCTCCAAATTTTAAATATTATTAATTTTTAGATTATTTGTTTAATGAAATAATTCACTTTTCATTAAACAAATAAGTATACGTATAATTATAGTATATAGTTTATTAAAATACAACTTTTATTCCGATTCTTTTAAAATTAGTTCAAGAGTACCCTCAAAAATTTCTTTTACTTTGTCTTTTCTTAGATTATAATATACTTTATTTTTTTCTCCTTCTTTAAAGGAAATAATACCTAGATCATAAAGACGAGACAAATGATAGGATATAGTGGAGGTGGTAACACCAAAATATTCTGCAAGTTCACGACTATGCCATTTTCTTCTGGCCAAAAGTTTCATAATTTCATACCTTTTATCATCTGCCATTACTTTAAAGAATTCCCTGCTCTTTTTCTTTACTATATCTTCATTTATCCTCTGTTCTAAAGCAAATCCATACATAAGATATAGTTTGCTTTCTATATTAAAACTAAAATTAAAAATTTCAGCATGCCATAAAACCAAAAGATTAATTTCTTTATAATTTTTAATCTCTGAATCTTTAACATATCCTAGCATATTTTTAAAAAACAAATCATTATCCTGCTCATACATTTCTTTATGTTGAGTTATTTTTTCCTTTAATAAGTTTTCAGTTTGAGCTACACTTTCTTTGAAAAATTTTCTGTAAAAAGAATTTAAAGCAATATATAATCTTTCTTTTAATTCCTCTGGACTTTTTATAATTTCTTTAATAAATTCAATTTTATTTTTATCTTCAAAATAATTTTCTATTATATAGTCAATATTATTTCTTTGTCCAGGTTCATAAATATTATGAGACATTTCATTGATATATTCTGCTACAAGACGCTGAGGATCCATTTCTTTCAAAAATCTAAAAAACCCTTCAGGTGTATTTATTTTTTCTCTAATAGATTTTTTAATAAGGGGCCAAAGGATACCATCAGCCTTTTTTACAACTTCAAGATCATTTTCCAAAAATGGTGATATATTTTCATCTATTTCATCCAGCCAGGTTATTATTTCTTCATTTTTATCAAAATTATATTCATCAACTTTATCCTGATTAACATATCTATATACTGCCGAAAGAAACTCAACCGCCATATTAAATGTAAAATTAATTTCCTGCTTCATTAAAAATCCTCCTTAAGTACTACTAATCTAAATCTTAGTACATTATATGAATTATAGAGGACAGTGTCAAGAAATTAAATTATTAATAAATATTCTTCTCTTAAATAAAATATTATTTAATGAAAAAGAGCAGACTGTTAAGTCTGCTCTTAAAAAGTAGTTTACCCTTTTTACCTAGTTTTTTACTTTTCTTCCATAAATGGATATTTATAATTCCGGGGAGGATTAACATTATTAGACATAGCCCTTGGGGAAATCCAGCGCATAAGATTCCACTTGCTACCTGCTTTATCATTTGTACCTGAAGCTCTGGCTCCTCCAAATGGTTGTTGACCCACTATTGCTCCAGTAGGTTTATCATTTATATAGAAATTACCGGCGGCATGAGTTAATACTTCCTGTGCTTTATTTTCAGCTTCAAGGTCATGAGCAAAAATACTTCCTGTCAAAGCAAAAGGAGAGGTGGCATTACACAATTTTAAAGTTTCTTCATATTCATTTTCTGGATAAACATAGACTGTAAGAACCGGGCCAAATATTTCTTCTTTCATTAATTTAAATTTAGGATCAGTTGTTACAACAATTGTTGGATCAATGAAATATCCTTTACTATCATCATAATCTCCTCCAGCAATAATTTCAGCATCTTCAGCTTCCTTAGCATAATCAATATAAGCTGTTATATCAGAAAAAGCACCATCATCAATTACAGCATTTATGAAATTTGTAAAATCAGTAGGTTCACCTATTTCTAATGATTCAGTCTGCTTAACTAATTTATCTTTTACTTCATCCCACATATTATCAGGTATATATGTTCTTGATGCAGCAGAACACTTTTGACCTTGATATTCAAAGGCCCCTCTAACTAAAGCAGTAACTAATTCATCAACATCTGCTGATTTATGAGCAAAAACAAAGTCTTTTCCTCCGGTTTCTCCTACTATTCTTGGATAAGTTTTATATTTATCAATATTTTCTCCAATAGTTTTATACATATTATTTAAAACAGATACAGAACCAGTAAAGTGAATCCCTGCTAAGTCAGAATTATCTATTACTTTTGGACCAACTTTTGATCCAGAACCAGGAATAAAGTTAATAACACCATCTGGCAAACCAGCTTTTCTTAAAATATCCATAAAAATATAATTAGAATAAACTGCAGTAGAAGCTGGTTTCCAGAGAACAGTATTACCGGTAATTGCAGGGGAAGTGGGAAGGTTCCCTCCAATTGAGGTAAAATTAAATGGTGGTACTGCAAAGATAAAACCTTCTAATGGTCTATATTCCATCTTGTTTTTAAGTGAATTAGTTGAAGCGGGTTGTTCTTTATAAATTTCAGTAAGATAATAGCTATTAAATCTAAGAAAATCAATTAATTCACAGGCAGAATCAATTTCAGCCTGAAAAATATTTTTACTCTGACCAAGCATTGTGGATGCATTCATCTTTGCTCTATAAGGACCTGCCATTAATTCAGCAGCTTTTTGAAAAATTGCAACTCTTTTTTCCCAAGAAGTATTTTCCCATTCTTTTTTAGATTCAAGAGCAGCTTTTATTGCCATCTCAATTTCTTTTTCACCAGCCTTATGATAACGGGCCAAAACTTTTTGGTGGTCATGAGGTGCTCTTATCTCACCCATATTACCTGTTTTCACTTCTTTTCCACCAATAATTAATGGGATTTCTAATACTTCATTTTCCAGGTTTTCCAATTCTTCTTTTAACTCTTTTCTTTCTCTACTTCCAGGTTCATAGTTCAGTACTTTTTCATTTTCTGGTCTTTTTAAATCAAAGATTCTGTTATTACTCATTTTTGCCTCCTCGACAACATATATTAGTATTTTTATAGTGCAGATATTGCATTTTATTTTGCAAATAAAAAAACCGATGGCAGGAAATACTGGCATCGGTTAAAATGCCTTCTTTCCACACTGGGAGGAAAGTCAGTTTCCTGACAGACCCTAACGACCTTTCCACCATAGCTTTAAGCCTTAGTTTAAAAAGGTTCGAAGACTTTTATTTTTTTATTATTTTTTTAGTTTTTTAATTATTTTATCTTGCGTTTTCAACTATTTTTACTACATCAGGATAAGCGATATCTAATCTTTCTAGAGTTTCAACTTTAGGTATACCATTATTATCCCAACCTCTTTCTTCATAAACTGCATCTAATAAGTCATCATAATAATCTTCTCTATGTTTTCTTAAAGTATTCATTCTTTCTTCTAAATTCATATTTTTAATATCATCTTCACCGACTATTTCTCTAACTTCCTGATCATAATAATCTTTTCTATAAATATACTCTTCAGCAGTAACAGGTCCTACAGCTCTATAAGGAGGAGTATCATTTTCTCTACCATATACTCCCATTCTTATATTAAATACTCTTTGTAGGTTATGCATTCTCTCTGATTGTCTCATAATATCTTCTTCTGTTGTTTCTCTACCTGTAGTAGCTTCAAATAATTCTATATAATTATTTACATGCTCAGGAATTTTATAAGGTTTATCAGTCTGATCATTATCTTCAGGTACTATATCATTCCAGAGAAGTTTACAGGCACCAACAAGACCAAACCAGGTTCTCAAAATAGTCATTTCAACTATTTTTTCAGCCTTATCAGCTAATGTTGGAGCAAAATTGTTAAAATAAGTGACTGAGAACATTAATGCTTCATCATGTTGAGGTCCTTTGTTAGCTGCTGCATAACCAAGCTGCTGACTTGGACATTCTTTAGTTACATATTCTGAATATTCCAGACCTTTATTTTCCATACCTATATCTTCTAAGAATTGACGATCTGCACCATATTCCTCAACAAGATAGTCTTTCATTTGTTTTATACCTTTACCAACAATTTTACCAAAACCTTCATTATTACACATTTGATGTAATAATTCTATAGCAGCTTCAGTATTACCAAAATGTAATTCTAATCCTCCAGTTATCTCTTTATCAATAACTCCATTTTCATAACATTCCATGGCAAAAGCAGTAGCAGTTCCATAAGAAATTGTGTCAATTCCATAAGTGTCACAATAAAAATTAGCTTCAGCAACATGATCTGGATTAAAAATACCACAATTTGAACCTGCTCCAGCTATTGTTTCATATTCAGGGCCATCAAGTAAAATTGTATCTCCTTTAAATGGTCCGGTTTGAAGCTCATATTCATCTATTGTCTTAGCACACTGCATTGTACATCCATACCAGCAACCATCAGGAAATTCTTGATTAAACTTAGTTTCCCAGTAACTGTGATCTATTTTATAATATTCAGGATGGTTATCATACTTATAGTTTTCCACTGGTAAAAGATTAGAATCATTAATTACATCTACTAAATAGGAAGTACCTCTTTTTCTCATCTTATTTTGTTCATCATCATGGTCATGGATTCTTTTGTTAATCTTTCTACCTAATTTGGTAATTTTCTCAGTATCAACAGGATGGTTAGAATCTCCAGTAACATCTGAAAATTTAATTACAATTGCTTTTATCTTTTTATCTCTAAATATAGTTCCAATTCCACCTCTACCTGCCTGTTTTATTCTAACATCTTTACGGTGAACATCGTAAAAAGAGAAATTTAATAATCCAAAATTAGTATTTTTAGCACCAATTCCAGAAGAAATTACTGATACATTTCTTTTTTCTTTTTCACCATCAGCATATTTTTCAGTAAGTTCTTCAGCTAAAATATGAGTTTCTTCAACATCAGTATCAATTTCATTTATTGAAACTTCTTTATTATCACCATCAATATAAATAAGCACTTCATCCTCAGCTTTACCCTGAATTTCCATTGCATCAAAACCAGCAAATTTCATTAAAGGACCAAAATAACCACCAACATTACTATCAATAACAGTATTTGTAAGAGGTGAAATACTTAATACCAGAGATTTTCCTAAACCTGGATATCTTGTAGTTCCAGCTAAAGGACCTGGAGAAACAATTATTTCATTTTCTTCATCATCCCATTTAGTATCATCTTCTACTCCGTCCCATAAATACTTGAGACCATAACCTCTACCACCAATATACTTTTCTTTAATCTCTTCAGGAACTTCTTTGTTTATTACTTCATTATTAGATAAATTTAAATATAAAGTTTGATCTGCATACCCCTTATCTACCTGATCAAACTCATAACTCATTGAAGCTAATTTCTTACCGATCTTCATTTCTTTTTTCGCTTTTGTCATCTTTTGACCTCCCTGTTTTTTTAAACTGATCTTTAAAAAATATTTTCATTAATAATATTATACAACAGATGGCTCAAGTATTAAATTACCTCTTTCAAATCTTTTTAGCGTTAGATCCAAATCAATAGGTGGTTCTTTACCAGTAATCATTTTAGCTATAATTTTACCTGTCATTGGAGACATCATAAAACCATGACCACTAAACCCAACTGCCATATAAAAACCTTCCACTTCTTCTGAACCATCAATAATAGGTTGACTATCAGGTGTCATAGTGTAGGAACCTGCCCACTGTCTTATTGCTCTTAATTCTTTTAATTTTGGCAATAAATTTGTTGTTTTATGAGCCATTTTCTCCATAAAATGCCAGCTGCTCTTTCTACTATGACTTGGAGGAGGATCCTCAGGGCCATAACCCATAACAAAACTTCCATCTGGAGTTTGCTGACAGTAAATGTCATATGAAAAAGACATAACCATTGGCTTTTGCAGTGGATTAACTTTTTCAGTAACCATTATTTCATGGCGTTCAGGTTTTACCGGAATATCAAGCCCAACCATTTCCCCAATTTCTTTTGCATAGCCACCAGCAGCATTAACAACTTTGTCTGTTTCTATAAATCCTTTATTTGTCTCTACACCTTTAATTCTACCATTTTCAACTATTATATCAAGGGCTTCAGTGTAAGTATTTATTTCTACTCCCAATTTTTTTGCTGCTTCTGCATAGGCAATAGTGGTATAAAATGGATTGGCATGACCATCAGTTGGACAATAAGTAGCCCCTACTACTCCCTCTAAATTTATATAAGGTACTAATTCTTTAACTTCTTCAAGACTTATTTCTCTTGAAGGAATATCAAGACTGTTTTGTAATTTAATGTTTTTTCTAAATTGTTCAATTTCTTTATCAGAATAGGCTAAAAGTAAATATCCACCCTGCTTAAGTTCAATATCTCTTTCTACACCTAATTCTTCATTTATATTCTCAAAAATATCCATACTTGCTTTTGCCAGACGACAATTCATTTCAGTTCCCCATTGTTGTCTTATACCTGCTCCACATCTTCCACTTGCTCCACTTGTTAAATATTCCTTTTCTAAAACTACTACATCTTTAACTCCTTCTTTAGCTAAATTAAATGCAATGGAGTTACCAACTACTCCACCACCTATAACTACTACATCTGCTTTATTCTTCATCTTTATATTCACCTGCCAGTTCTTTCAGTTTAATACCCGTTTTTGGGGGTCTACTAGTAGGCATTTTTATTTCTGATAAATCTTTACCTGTAATATTAGCAATTTCCCTTGCTGCTATCTGCATACAGGTATCACCCTGACAGGGCCCCATCCCTAACCTTGAAACTCTTTTTATTTCATCCAGGGTAGTAAATCCATTTTTAATCATATCTCTCAATTCTCCAAGAGTAATATCTTCGCAACGACAGACAATAGTATCTTCTTTCATGATTTACTCACCTACCTTCATATTTCTAACATCCATAACTTTATCCTTAGGTACCGACAGCCAGACTACAGCTGTTTTATCTTTCTTTTCATCATCTTCAACTTTTTCGACTGTAGCTTTACAAATTTCTTTACCTTCTCTATTTAAACCACTTACTTCATCACCTTTTTCAGGTAAGGGTAAAAACTCATACGGAATTTTAACTAATCCTCTTTTTTCACTATAACTATAATCAACAACAAAAATAGCTAAACCAGGACAGCTGGATATACAAATTCCACAACCGGTACATTTTTCATGGTCAATATTTGGTTTATCATTTATATCATCAAATTCTTCAAAAGCTCCAAAAGGACAGCTATGATAACATGGATCACAAGGAATTTCCCTAAAACATTCTGCAATAGCTACTGCTCCATCTTTTAATCTTTTTTTACTGGGTTTAACTTTTTCTAAATCATCTGACTTTGGTATACCTGTTTTTTCCAGCATTGTTGCCCTCCTTTGCTATTTCCAGACCTTCTCTAATTTTTTCTCCTACCGGACCTCTTCTAAGGCTTGCTAGATTTTCTTTAACTTCTTTTCTTTTGGTTTCAGATTTTTCTTTAGAAATATCAAGTTCAATAAGTGCTGAAAGTCCGGCAACTTCACCTTCAAGCATAGCTGCTGTTGCTTCTTCTATTCCTGCTGAATCACCTGCTACATAAATTTTATCACTGGTAGTTTTTAGATTTTCATTTCTAATAGCTACATCTCCTCCTAAATGAGGAACATAAGCCATTTCACATCCAGCCTGAATTAAAATATCAGAAATAGGTTTTAAACCTACAGCCAGACAAATAGTATCTACATCAAGTTCCTTTTCAGTACCAGGTACTTCATTCCATTTATCATCTAATTCACAAATTACTGCTTTTTCTACACTTTCCTCACCTTGTGCTTCCTGAATAGTATGTCCGGTATAGATAGGAACACCTGCTCTTCTTATTTTAGAAGCATGAACTAAATAACCTCCGATTTTAGGAGCTGCTTCTACTATTCCTACTACATCAACCCCAGCCTGTAATAGCTGATAGGATACTATTAACCCAATATTCCCTGCACCTATCATTAAAACTTTTTTACCGGGAACAACTCCATAAACATTCATTAAAGTTTGAACTGCTCCTGCCCCATAAACTCCTGGTAAATCATTATTAGGAAAAGGCAACATTTTTTCTGAAGCACCAGTAGCTACTATAATTTTTTGAGCTTTTATTTTTTTAAATCTTTCTTCATGAGAAACTCCAATAATTCCATCATCATAATAACCCTGAGCTGTAGCTTCTAACAATACCTGAACATTTTCATTTTTAGAAATTTTATTTCGTAAATCTTCTGCTATACTTACTCCTCTTGTTCCGGCAAACTCATTTTTAGAACCAAAAAACATATGAGTCTGTTTAACAAGTTGGCCTCCTAACATATCATCTCTTTCTAATACTATTACTTTTGCTCCTCCTTCAGCTGCAGTAATAGCTGCTGAAAGCCCTGCCGGTCCACCTCCAACCACTAATACATCAGTATTTATCATTATAAATCACCATGACCTTTCTGCTCTTTAACAACCATTCCCTCTTCTACTTTTGTTATACAAGTTTTTACATTAGGAACTCCATCTACCTCCATCAAACATGATGAACAATTACCTATAGCACAAAAAAGTCCTCTTGCTCTACTTAGTTTAGCACTTTTTTTCAATTTTTTTATTCCGGCAGCATGAAGAGCAGCTGCAATAGTTTCTCCCTCATAAGCTTTTATTTCTCTGCCATTATATTTAAATGTAACTTCTTTTCCCCTTTTGAAATCTAAAATGGGGTGATTTTTAATACGTTCCATCAAACTCCTCCTTTTGGCTATATTTTATATGATATTTTGATTTTACTTTTGAAAATAAAATTTTTATTTTTTTGTTATTTATTTTAAAGGATATATACCCGGAATTAACCGGATATATATCCAGATTAATTCAATTTCTATTCATTTTTAAGTGGTTTTAATGCAGTTTCAAATTCTTTTACCACCTGTTTAGTAGGATCTTTACCAGCTGCACTAACAAAGTAAATAGCTAAAACAGAAAGTGCAAAGGCAGGAATTATTTCATATAATCCTGTACCAGCTAAAACTCCTACATTCTTCCAGATAAGAACTGTAGCTCCACCGGTAACTATCCCGGCTAAAGCTCCATTTTTAGTAGTCTGTTTCCAGAAGAGTGAGAATATAATTGCCGGACCAAAGGAAGCTCCAAGACCAGCCCAGGCATAAGAAACTATGTTTAAAACACTACCTCCAGAGAGAGCAAAAATTAAGCCAATGAGGATAATAACTATAACTGCTCCTCTACTTACCCACATTAGTTCTTTCTGACCAGCATCTCTACGGAAGACAGTATATAAATCTTCAGCTAATGCACTTGAGGATACCAGAAGCTGAGAATCAATAGTACTCATGATAGCAGCAAGTACTGCAGCTAAAAATACACCTGAAACCCAAGGTGAAAATAATTTATCAAGTAATTCAAGAAATACCTTTTCACTATCAGGTAAGGGCTCTAAAACTACGATACCAACTATACCTACTAAAACTGCCCCAATTAATGAAATAGTTACCCAGGTAACTGCAACAAATTGTGATCTTGGTATTTGCTTTGCAGATTTTATACCCATAAACCTTACTAAAATATGAGGCATACCAAAATAACCAAGTCCCCAACCAAGTAAAGATATCAAGCCAATAAAGGATAGACCACTACCTGCTGAAATCCATTGTACATCAGCACCTATATCAAAAGTTACACTTTTACCGGCATGTAAAAGATCGGGGTTTACACTTGAAACTGCCCGCCATACTTCAGCAAAACCTCCAAAGTTTGTAATAACAGTTATAGGAACTATAATAAGGGCTATAAACATTAATCCCCCCTGGACAAAATCTGTCCAACTAACAGCTAAATAACCACCTAAAACTGTATATAAACCAACAATAACCACTGAAAAATAAACTGCTATTGTATAGTCTATATTTAATAGACTTTCAAAAAGCTTACCTCCAGCAACAAG